>DASWHU010000271.1:0-1510 GCA_036398035.1 Alphaproteobacteria bacterium
GCCCCGGTGCTCGAGTCTTATGCGCGCGCGCGCAGCTTCGACACGGTCAGCATGAGCCTGGTGACCGACGGGCTCAACCGCCTGTTCAGCAACGACAGCGCGCCACTCCGCCTGGCCCGCGACCTCGGCCTCGCCGCGGTCGACCGCTCAGCCCCGCTCAAGCGCCTGTTCATGCGCCACGCCATGGGCCTGATCGGCACTCAGTCGAGCGAACGGTTGGCCGACTGAGTACCCGATAGCGGCCCTACAGCCGGTGCATGGCGCCGTCCGGCCACGGCCAATGGCCGTGGGCGTCATCGATCACCAGGGCGTGGCGGTGCTTATAGCCTGCCGCGGTCGGCTCCGCCCCGGCAAGGTGCGGATCGCCGGGCACGAGATCGGTATGGACATGGACCAAACTCTCGGCGTCGGTGCGCGGCCACAGCAGCGCGGCCGCCGATGCGGCGGCGGTCGCGATCGCGCCGAGTGCCAGGAAGGCGGCATCGAGGCCGAGCGCGGCGCCCGCCCAGCCGGCCAACGGGTAGGCGAGCAACCAGCCGGCGTGGCTGAGCGCGAACTGGGCGGCGAACAGGGCGGGGCGGTCTGCGGCCGACGACGAGCGGCGCAGCACCCGCCCGGTCGGGGTCTGGGCCAGCGAATAGCCGGCGCCGAGCACGACCCAGAGCGCGAACAGCCCGGCGAGCTGCGCATCGAGCAGCGGCGCAGCGAGCAGCACCGCGGCGATCGCGGCGGCGCCCGCGATCATCACCGGCCGGTCCGACAGGCGGGCGAGCAGCGGCGGCAGGGCGACGGCGACCAGCATCGAGCCGGCGCCGAACGCGGCCAGGGCGAGCGCGGTCTCGCCCTCGCCGAGGCCGAGCCGGTCGCGGACATAGACCACCGTGTTGACGATCGCCATCGCCCCGCCCGCGGCGACCGCCAGGTTGACCGCGAGCAGGCCACGCAGCCGGGGCGTGCGCAGGAACACGCGCACCCCGCGCGTGAGCCGGTCGGCGAAGCGCCGCGCGCGCACCGGCTCGAGGCGCGGCAGGACCGTCGCGCCGACCAGCGCCGCCGAGGCGGCGAAACCGAGCGCGGTGCCGGCGAACAGGACATGGAAGCTGGTCACCGCCAGCAGCGCCGCGGCCAGCAGCGGGCTCAGCAGGCTCTCGAGATCGTAGGCGATGCGCGACAGCGACAGCGCCTTGGTGTAGTCGCGCTCGTCGGGCAGCACCTCGGGGATGGTCGCCTGGAACAGCGGCGTGAACGCCGCCGAGGCCGCCTGCAGCAGGAAGATCAGGAGATAGACCTGCCAGACCTGGTCGACGAACGGCAGCGCGAGCGCAACGCCTGCGCGCACGATGTCGAGCGCGACCAGGGTGGCGCGCCGCGGCAGCCGGTCGGCGAGGCTGCCGGCGACGGGCGCGACGCCGACATAGGCGACCATCTTGATCGCGAGCGCGGTGCCGAGCACCGCCCCGGCCTCGGCCCCGGCGAGGTCCCAGGCGAGCAACGCGAGCGCGACCGTGGC
>DASWHU010000272.1:0-7583 GCA_036398035.1 Alphaproteobacteria bacterium
AGATGTTATCCAGTCCACACTCCGTGTACTGGTACGCCTCCCTCGTGATGATGTTCATAGCCGCCTCCTGTATTATTTTCAAATTGCAGTGACAATAACTACATGATCTTCCTTAATCGCTACTACAACTTGCACTCGGCGGCCCGCAACACGTCTTGTTAGTTTTATCCGCCAATCTCCGTATTTATCAAGCGTAGGTCCACTGATTACCCTACCATATCTTAATGTATCGAGTACATGTCGCATAATGATATTTCGTTGATTGAACCTCATTTTGATGTGATCGTGATTATATCTAATATTTGTGCTATCTTTGATTAACTCGCGCATTTTGCTTACCAACTCGGGACGAGTTGGGCCGGGTGCTGGCTCCTTGCGCCTGAATGGAACCACCTTCTCGCTCATGGTAAGCATCATATGATAGGCGCGGCACGCCTGTCAAGATGACAGGTAAAAATATATGGATGGAATTGCCGTAGTTTCGATAGGGGAACCCCTAATGCCCCGTTAATGTGCAGAATGCGGCAGTCTGCACAGCAGATTAGGACACTCCGCCCCTATTTAGGACAGCACCATGCGGTTGATGAACTGGACCTGCCAGCCCGGTCCCGGCGCCTCACTGGCGACGTGGTCGAGGCGGGTGAGCGACAGGTTGTCGGTGACGAAGGCGAGTGCCGCGTCGGCGTCGAGCCCGAGCGCGTGCGCGATGGCGGCGCGGATCGGCCCGCCGTGGGCGACCACCACCACGTCGCGCCCCGCATGGGCGCGGGTGTGGCGGTCGATCGCGGCGGCGACGCGCGCCATCACCGCAACGAAGCTCTCGCCCTCGGGCGGGGCGTGGTCGGCGGTGGTGTACCAGAAGCGGTGCCCGGGCTTGTCGGCGAGGCGCGCAACCTGCTCATAGGTCAGGCCCTGCCAGCGCCCGAACGACTGCTCGGCGAACGCGGGCTCGACCGCGACGGCGGCGCCGGCGAGGCCGCGGGCGCGGATCGCCGAGGCGGTATCGCGCGCGCGCCTGAGCGCGCTGGTCAGCCACACCGCGTCCTGGGGCAGCGCCGCCGCGAAGGCCGCGAGGCGGTCGCCGTCGTCGAGCTCGGCCGGCGGGTCGGAGGCGCCGTAGAGCCGGCCCCGATTCGCGATCACCCGCGCGTGGCGGACCCACCACCAGGCGGTGCGCACCTCCTTGGCCATCGGCTCACTCGCCGATCTGCAGCAGCAGGCCCTTGACCCGCGCCATGCGCATGGTGCCGAGGAACGCGGCCACGCCAATGCCGAGATAGACCAGGTTGAGGAGGCTCGCCTGGGCCAGCAGGTCGAGCCGCAGGCGGTGCTCGACCAGCAGCGCGCGCATGCCCTCGAACACGTGTGCCGAGGGCAATGCGCGCGCGACCGGCTGCAGCCAGTCGGGCAGCACCGCCACCGGGTAGTAGACCCCGCTCACCGGCTGGATCAGGAACACCGCCGCCCAGGCCAGGCTCTCGGCGCCCTGGCCGAAGCGCAGCACCATGCCGCTGACCAGCAGGCCGAGCGCCCAGCCGAGCACGATCAGGTTGACGAAGAAGGCGGCGAGCGGCAGGCCGAGGTCGAGGATCGAGTAGTCGAACATGACCGCGGCCAGCGCCGCCGCGCCGCCCACCCCGATCACCGTGCGCACCAGGCTGGTGGCGATGAGCGCCGCCACGAACTCGCCCGGGCGCAAGGGGCTGACCATCAGGTGGCCGAGGTTGCGCGACCACACCTCCTCCTCGAAGCTCAGGAACAGGCTGATGTTGCCGCGGAACAGGATGTCCCACAGCAGCACCGCCGACAGCAGCACGCCGGCGGCCTGCGCCACCCAGGTCGAGTTGGTGATCAGGAACAGGGTGATGAATCCCCATAGCACCATCTGCATGGTCGGCCAGTAGATCAGGTCGAGCACCCGCGGCCACGACCCGCGCATCAGGTAGAAGTGGCGCAGCATCAGCGCGAAGATGCGCCGCCACGACTGCGCCGCAGGATGCGCGCTCATGCCGCGCCCCCGGCGGCGGCGACCGGGTGCGGGCGGTCGCGGGCGATGTCGAGGAACACCTCTTCGAGCGTGGCGCGGCCGTAGCGGTCGAGCAGCGCGTCGGGCGCGCCGCGGTCGATCACCCGCCCGGCCTTGAGCATGATCACGTCGGCGCACAGCCGCTCGACCTCGGCCATGTTGTGCGAGGCGAGCAGGATGGTCGCGCCGCTGGCGCGCTGGTAGCGCTGCAGATAGCCGCGCACGTAGTCGGCGATGTCGGGGTCGAGCGACACGGTCGGCTCGTCGAGCAGCAGCAGCTCGGGCTCGTTCAGCAGCGCTTTGGCCAGCGCCACCCGCGTCTTTTGGCCGGCGGACAGCGTGCCCACCTTGCGCTTGAGCAGCGGGCCGAGGTCGAGGTCGCGCGCCAGTTCGGCGATCCGCGCCGCGATGTCGGCGAGCCCGTACAGGTGGCCATAGACGGTCAGGTTCTCGCGCACGCTGAGCCGGTGCGGCACCTCGACATAGGGCGAGGAGAAGTTCATCCGCGGCAGCACCCGGAAGCGGTGGCGGAGCACGTCCTCGCCGAGCACGCGCACCGCCCCCGCGTCGGGCACGATCAGGCCCAAGAGGATGCCGATGGTGGTGGTCTTGCCGGCGCCGTTGCCGCCCAGCAGCCCGACCGTGCGCCCGCCGGCGATCGCGAACGAGACGCCGTCGACCGCGACCACGCGCCCGAACCGCTTGGTCAGACCGTCGACCTGAACGACCGGCTCAGCCATCCGAGGGGAAGCTCGTCACGCGGGAAGCTCGTCACTGGGGCGCCAGGGGGGCCGTGGCGACCCCTGGCTATCAGCGCGCGCCGGGCCGGTCAACGGCCGCCGCGCAAGCGCTTGTAGGCGATCGGCAGCAGCGCGAGCAGCGCCAGGCCGGCCAGCGCCGCGATCATGGTCGGGGTGAGCACGCCCGCCAGGCTGAACTCCGCGCCCGACTCGAGCACGCTGCCGAGGCCGGCGCCGGCCAGGCAGTAGACGAAGGTACCGGGGATGATGCCGAAGAAGGTGCCGATCACGTAGGTGCGCAACGGCACCTCCAGCAGCGCCGGCACCAGGTTGACCAGCCAGAACGGGAACAGCGGGATCAGGCGCAGCACCAACAGGTAGTTGAGCGCGTTGTCGCGGAAGCCCTGTTCCATGCGCCTGAGCGCGGGCCCGGCGCGGCGGGCCAGCACGTCGCCGGCGGCGGTGCGCGCGATCAGGAAGATCACGGTCGCGCCCGCGGTCGCCCCGATCACCGTGTACAAGGTCGCCAGCGCCGCCCCGAACATGAAGCCGCCGGCAAGGGTCATGAAGGTCGCCCCCGGCAGCGACAGGGCGACGACGCCGGCATAGACCGCCATGTAGCCGATGCCTGCGACCACGCCGTAGCGCTGGACCAGCTCGAGCAGCCGCTCGCGGTTGGCGCGCAACGCCTCGAAGCTCAGATAGTCGTCGAGGCCGAGCGCGAAGGCGAGCGCGATCGCCGCCGCCAGCAACGCCAGCGGCACAAGCCGACGCCACAGCGGCCGGCGCCCCTCGGCGGCCTCGGTCACCGCCGCCCCGGCCGGTCGCGGCGGCTACTCGACGTCATTCAGGCGCCAGTCGTAGTCGTAGCCGAGGATGCGCGGCGAGGCGGCCAGCGCCGCCGCCAGCGGCGGCTCGCCGTAGCGGCGCAGGTGCGCGAACAGCTCGGCGTCGCTCGCGCCGAAATCGTCCCGGTACCAGTCGTAGATGCGCGACAGGCGCAGCCCGCGCCCAGTCACCGTGACCCCGCGCGGATGGTTGATGAAGGCGCGCGCGCTGTCCTCGAGGCAGGCCTCGGCGGTGTTCGCCGTGAACGCCTCCTTATAGAGCTCGGGACAGCCGATCGAGGCGCAGTTGAGGGCGTAGTGCAGGCGCGCGTCCCGCCAGATCGGGCGCAGGATGCGATGCTCGATGTCGTCGAGGCTCACGCCCTCGCCCTCGACCGTGATCAGCTCTCGCCCCCAGGGGCCGTCGGCGAACAGCCCCGGCGAGATGTCGATGTCGCGGATCGAGTCGACCGGATAGTGGTCGAGCACCACCTGCACGGTCAGCGCGTTGTAGAGGTTGATCCAGTAGGCGAGCTGCTCGGCGCGGCCGAGCCGGCTGACCGGACTCGCCGCGAGCGCATCGAGATAGGTCTTGAGCAGCGCCTTGTCCTCGGGCGCGACGGCGGCGTAGTCGAAGCGCGTCACCCCGTCGGCGCCGGGCCTGGTGAAGCGCGCGATCAGCCGCCCCCAGGCGCCGTGGTCGACCTCGATCGTCGAGGCCGGATCGTTGGCCAGCCAGCGGTCCCACAGCTCGGCCCGGGGCGCCGCCGCCGCCGGCCCGACGCCGGCCGCGACGCACAGCATCGCCCCGGCAACAACGCGCAGCCACGCACCCCGGGCGCCGCCCGGCGGCTCAGCCATGCGTGTGCGACCTGGCGCCCCCGGTCACGATCCGTCCGGCTTGTTCAGCCGCCAGTCGTAGTAGTCGCCGGCGATCGCCGAGTGCTTCTTCAGCTCCGCGGCGAGCTCGGGCTCGGCGTATTTCAGCAGGTGCTCGATCACGCTCTTGTCGTTGCCGCCGAAGTCTTCCTTGAACCAGCTGTGATAGACCTTCGAGGTGTACATCTGGCCGTCCTCGAAGCGCACGCCCTCGGGGCCGTTGATGAACTGATGCGCGATGCGCTCCAGGTTCTGGCGCCAGTTCTGCGCGGTGTGCGCATGCGGCGCAAGGCTCGGGCAGCCCATCGAGGCGCAGTTCACGCCATAGTGGATCGGCGGCCCCATGTCGTTGAACGCGGCGCGCAGGATATAGTGCTCGATGTCGTTGAAGCTCACGAACTGGCCGTGAACCTGGGCCACCGGCCTCAGCCACGGCCCGACCACGTTGATCCCCGGGCCGCGGATCTGGAGCACCGAGTTGACCGGCATGCTGTCGAGCACCAGGTCGACGATCGCCGCGTTGTAGAGGTCCATCCAGAACGCGATCTGCTCGTCGCGACTGTAGGTCTCGATCTGGATGGTCCCGAGATAGGAGAGATACTGCTTGAGCGCGATGTGGTCGTCGTCGCTGACCGCGTCGTAGTCGATCCGATTGACGCCGTCAGGTAGCTCGCGGTGGTATTTCTGCAGGAACTCTTCCCAGGGGCTGTGATCGATGGTCTCGGTCGAGCCCGGATCGTTGACGAACCAGACCGCGCGCGAGTCCGCGTTCGAGCCGGGATCGGTCTCCGCCTGCTCGGTCGACGGGCAGGCGGCGAGCGCGGGCGCCATCATCGCCAACGTCACCAGGCGGATGCAGCGTTGGGTGGCCATGTCCTTAAATATAGGTCTCGTTGTCGCCCATTTCCGCCGACGCGCCGCCGGCATCCGGGACGTTCCCATGCGCTGGTCATCGATCCTACCCGCGCCCGATCTGCAGCGCCACTCAAACCTGTGTGACCTGCGCCCCGAGCCGCTACACTCCGCGGCCGTGGCGGCAATTGACTCGGTCCGGCTCAGCCCGTATACAGCGGCGCAATTCCGCGCTGTCGCCGTGACGGAGCCTGTCGGTGAAAAGGACCTATCAACCGAGCGTCCTGGTGCGCAAGCGGCGCCACGGGTTTCGCACCCGCATGGCGAGCCCGGGCGGCCGGCGGGTGATCGCCATGCGGCGCGCGAAGGGACGCAAGCGGCTATCGGCCTGAGCGGCACGGCAGCCTCGCGCCGATTGCGGCGGCTCAAGCGGCGCCAGGACTTTCTCAGGGTTGCCAGGATCGGACGCAAATGGGCCGCGCCAGGGCTGGTGCTGCAATGCGCCCCGGCGCTCGCCGGAGGCGCGGGCGTGCCGGCGGTCGGGTTCACCGCCAGCCGGCGCGTCGGCGGGGCGGTGGCGCGCAACCGCGCCCGGCGCCGGCTGCGCGCCGCGGCTGACCAGGTCATCGCCACCAGTGCCCGCCCTGACCTCGATTACGTGCTGATCGCCCGCACCGCGACCCTGTCGCGCCGGTTCGACCGGCTGGCGGCGGACCTCATGACCGCGCTCGCCAAGCTCGGCGCGCTCGCCGAGCAGGCCGCGGGCGAGGCCCCGGCGGAGCGCCGGCAATGACCCTGGCGGCGCGCGCGCTCGCCGTGCTGGTCCACGGCTACCGGCTGCTGGTGCGGCCGCTGCTGCCGGCCTCGTGCCGGTTCACGCCGAGCTGCTCGGACTACGCGCTCGAGGCGCTGGCGCGCCACGGCGCCGGGCGCGGGGCGCTGCTCGCCGCGCTGCGACTGTGCCGCTGCCACCCGTGGGGCGGCTTCGGCTACGACCCGGTGCCGGACGACGCCCGCGCCTGGCGCCGGCGCGGCGAGCGAGCGTGAGCGGAGGCCGCGGTGCAGGACCAGCGCAACCTGTTGCTCGCCATCGTCATCTCGGTCGCGATCCTCTACGGCTCGCAGCTGCTGTTCCCGTCGCCGCCGCCCGAGCCGCCGGCGCCGGCTGAGACCACCGGCGCGCCGCTGCCGGCGCCGGCCGAGGTCCCTGCGGCCGGCGTGCCGACGCCGCCGGCGCCGGCCGGGGCCGAGGCGCCGGCGCCCGCCGCCACGCCCGCCGGGCCGCGGGTGACCATCGAGCGCGGTGCCCATGGCCGACTGACCGGATCGATCGCGCTGATCGGCGGGCGGCTCGATTCGCTCACCCTCGCCGACTACCAGGAGACCGTCGATGCGGACAGCCCGCCGATCCGGCTGCTCGCGCCGCCGGGCTCGGCGCATCCCTACTTCGCCGATTTCGGCTGGACCGCGGACGCCGACGCCGGCATCGCGTTGCCCGGGCCGGACACCCCGTGGCGGGCGAGCGGCGCCACGCTCACGCCCGAGACGCCGGTCACCTTGAGCTGGGACAACGGCGCCGGGCTCACCTTCGAGCGCACCGTGGCGGTGGACGACGATTTCATGTTCACCGTCACCCAGCGCGTGCGCAACCACGGCGAGGCCGCGGTCACGCTTTACGGCTACGGCCTGGTCAGCCGCACCGACGAGCCCAAGACGCTCGGCTACTACATCCTGCACGAGGGGCCGCTCGGCGTGCTCGACGGCAAGCTCAAGGAGGTCGACTACGACGACCTGCGCGAGGCGCTGACCATCGACCAAAGCACCACCGGCGGCTGGATCGGAATCACCGACAAGTACTGGCTCGCCGCCCTGATCCCCGACCAGGCGAGCACGGTGCGGACGCGCTTTTCCTTCATCCGTTCGGACGGGCGCGACAAGTTCCAGGTCGACTACCTGCTGCCGGCGCTCGAGGTCGCGCCCGGGGCGTCCGCCGAGGTCTCGAGCCGCCTGTTCGCCGGCGCCAAGGAGGTGACGCTCCTGGACCGCTACGAGGAGCAGCTCGGCATCGCCCGCTTCGACCTCGCGGTCGATTTCGGCTGGTTCTACTTCCTGACCAAGCCGCTGTTCTACGTCATCCACACGTTCAGCCGCTGGCTCGGCAATTTCGGCCTGGCGATCCTGCTGCTGACGGTGCTGATCAAGCTCGTGTTCTACCCGCTGGCGAACAAGTCCTATACCGCGATGAGCAAGCTGAAGAAG
>DASWHU010000273.1:0-2132 GCA_036398035.1 Alphaproteobacteria bacterium
TCAGCAGCAGCCGGCGGACGATGTAGGCGAGCATGGCGGGCTCACAGCTTCTCGAGCCGCGCGCCGCGCGCGCCCGTCACCGTCGCGCCTCGAGCGCGCGTGCCTTGTCCGCGTCGACCCACCAGGTGGCGGGGAAGCCGATGCCGTATTTGGGCAGCGTCTCGGGCCGGCCGAACTTGTTCCAATAGACGATGCGGAAGCTGCGGATGTGCCAGTTGGGCACCACGTAGTCGCCCCACAGCAGCACCCGGTCGAGCGCCCGCGTCGCCGCCACCAGGGACTCGCGGTCGGCCGCGCCGATCACCAGGTCCACCAGCTCGTCGATCACCGGGTCCTTGATGCCGGCGATGTTGTCGCTGCCGGGCACCTCGGCGGCGGCGGCGGTCCACTGGTTGCGCTGCTCGTTGCCGGGGCTGAGCGACTGGCCGCGGCTGTCGACGACGACGTCGAAGTCGAACTCCTCTTTGCGCAGCTCGTACTGGGCGGGGTCGACGATACGGATGCGCGCATCGATCCCGAGCCGCTTCATGTTCGAGACCATCGGTGCGACGATGCGCTCGAACGCGGGCGCGTTGAGCAGGAACTCGATATCCATCGCCTGGCCGTCGGGGCCGGTGAGCTTGCCGCGCTCGACCCGCCAGCCGGCCTCGGCGAGCATCTGCTGGGCGGTGCGCAGGTTGTCGCGCCGCGTGCCCGAGGCGTCGGTCGAGGGCGGCTCGTAGGGCGTGGTGAACACCGCTTCCGGCACCCGCCCGCGATAGCAGTCGAGGACCGCCAGCTCCTTGCCCTCCGGCAGGCCCGAGGAGGCGAGCTCGGTGTTCGAGAAGTAGCTCTTGGTGCGCGCGTACTGGCCGTAGAACAGGTTCTGGTTGGTCCACTCGAAGTCGAAGGTGTAGGCGAGCGCCGCGCGCACCTGGCGGTCGGCGAACTTGGCCCGGCGGGTGTTGAACCAGAAGCCCTGCATGCCGGTCGGCAGCTCGTTGGGGATCAGCTCCTTGACCACCTTGCCGGCGGCGATCTCGGCCATGTCGTAAGCGGTCGCCCAGTCCTTGGAGTTGTTCTCGAGCTTGAAGTCGAACTCGCCGGCCTTGAACGCCTCGATCGCCACCGTGGCGTCGCGGTAGTAGTCGTAGCGCATGCGGTCGAAGTTGTCCTGGCCGCGGTTGACGGCGAGGTCACGGCCCCAGTAGTCGGGCACGCGCTGGTAGGTGATCGAGCGGCCGGGGTCGAGCGCGGCGATCCGGTAGGGACCCGAGCCGAGCGGCGGCTCGAGCGTGGTCGCCTCGAAGTCGCGCCCCTGCCAGTAGTGCTTGGGCAGGATGGCGATCTGGCCGACGATCAGCGGTAGCTCGCGGTTGGTGGTGGCCGAGAACGAGAACCTGACCGTGCGCGGGCCGGTCTGCTCGACCTTGGCGACATCGGCGTAGTACTGGCGGAAGAACGGGTTGCCCTTGGTGGTCAAGGTCTCGAAGGTCCAGATCACGTCCTCGACCGTGACCGGCTCGCCGTCGTGCCAGCGCGCGCCCTCGCGCAGCGTGAACGCGACCGATGAGCGGTCGGCGGGCATGTCGATCGATTCGACCAGCAGCCCGTACTCGGTGAACGGCTCGTCGGCCGAGCCGACCAGCAGGGTGTCGTAGATGGTGGCCACGCCCGCCGCCACCACGCCCTTGAGGATGAACGGATTCAGGCTGTCATAGGTGCCGATCGCCAGCAGCCGCACCTCGCCGCCCTTGGGCGCGTCGGGGTCGGCGTAGTCGAAATGGTCGAACCCGGGTCCGTACTTGACGTCGCCGAACATCGACATCGCGTGCGCGCCCTCGGCGGCGGCGGCCGCCTCGGCGCCGGCGCCCAGCGCCGCGCGCGCGCACGCCGCGCTCGCCGACGGCTGGCCGGCCGCATGGCTTGGGACCGCGGCCAGCAGCAGGCCGCCGGCGCTCCAGGCGAGGGCGAGGGTGCGGAGGGCGTGCGTCATGGCTTGGTCCTCGATCGCTGGGGCGGTGCCGCCCGCCGGTGCCGGTCCCTATAAGGTGCCCGATGCGCGCCCCAGTTCAAGGGCGCGCGCACGATCGTGACCGGCGTCCGCGCGCTCCCTCAGCCGCCCCGGCCGGCGAGATAGGCGATCACGGCGG
>DASWHU010000274.1:0-2925 GCA_036398035.1 Alphaproteobacteria bacterium
CGGCCTGCGCGCGATCCGCAATCTCGACGGCCTGGTGCTCACCATCCCGCACAAGATCGCCATGGCGGGCCTGGTCGACGAGCTCGCGCCCAATGGCCGGCTGGTCGGCGCGGTCAACGCCGTCCGCTGCCAGGCGGACGGCCGTTGGCTGGGCGACATGTTCGACGGCGCCGGCTGTGTCAACGCGCTCGCGCGCTCGGGCCACCGGCTGCGCGGCCGCCACGTCCTGCAGGTCGGCGCCGGCGGCGTCGGGCGCGCGATCGCGTTCGCCTTCGCCGGCCAGGGGGTGGCGCGGCTGACCATCAACGACGTCGCGGCCGAGCGCGCTGCCGGCCTCGCGCGTGCGGTCGCGGCGGCCTTCCCCGCGGTCGAGGCCGCGACCGGCCCGGCGCGCGTCCACGGTCACGACACGGTGGTCAACTGCACCCCGCTCGGCATGGCCGCGGGCGATCCGCCGCCGGTGCCGGTCGCCGATCTCGCGCCGGGCATGCTGGTCATCGACGTGGTCCTGCTGGCGGTGCCGACACCGCTGCTCGCCGCCGCGGCGGCGCGCGGCTGCCTCACCCAGACCGGCCGCCAGATGCTCGACGGCCAGGTCACCGAGATCGCGCGCTTCTTCGGCCTCGGCGCCTGAGCCGCGCCGGCGCCCAGCCGGCTCAGGCGGTGCCGCCGTTGGCCTCGTCGCCGACGAACCGGTTGGGCTGGAGGAAGATCGACAGCATCACCGCGCCGTTCGGCGAGCGTGCGTCATGCCGGCTTCCCGGCGGCCGCCAGACGAAGTCGCCCGGGCCGGCGACGCCCTCGTCGTCCTCGAGCGTCCCCGTGAGCACGTAGGTCTGCTCGATGTCCTCGTGCAAGTGGTCGGGCAGGAACGACCCCGGCGCCCAGCGGAACAGCGCCGTCATCAGGCCGCGCTCCTCGTCGCGCATCAGCACCTTGACGTCGATCCCGGGAAACCGGGTCGGCTGCCAGTCGAGGTCGTCGCAGGCAACGTAGCGCGAGGCCAACGCCGCCAGCGTCGTGTGGTGCGCGAAGTTGGGGGTCACCGTGGTCATCGATCCCTCCTTGCGGCGCGGCCGCCAATACCCGCTTCGCCGCCATTGTTCCACCGCCGGCGCCGATCCGCAATCCCGCTCGGGCAAGGCGCGCGCCGTGGCGGCACCCGATGTGCTACAAGACCGCGACGCCGACGCCGTCCCGGACGCCGCCATGTACGACCTGATCATCCGCAACGCCCGCATCATCGACGGCACCGGCGCGCCGGCGCGCCCGGGGGACCTCGCGGTCGAGGGCGACCGGATCGCGGCGATCGGCGACCTCGCCGGCGCGCGCGCGGGGCGCGAGCTCGACGCCGGCGGCAAGGCGCTCGCGCCCGGCTTCATCGACGTCCACACCCACGACGACCGCGCGCTGCTGTCCGACCCGCTGATGACCTGCAAGGTGAGCCAGGGCGTGACCACCGTGGTCACCGGCAACTGCGGCATCAGCCTGGCGCCGTGGCCGCCGGGCCATGCGCCGGTGCCGCCGTCCGACCTGATCGCCGAGCGCGCCGACCAGTATTTCGACTCGTTCGCCGCGTATCTCGCGGCGCTCGACGCCGAGCCGCCGGCGGTCAACGTCGCCGCCCAGGTCGGCCACTCGAGCTTGCGCGTCGGCGCCATGGACCGGCTCGACCGCGCCGCGACCGCACGCGAGATCGCGGCGATGCGCGCCCGGCTCGAGGAGTCGCTCGCCGCCGGCGCGATCGGGCTCTCGACCGGCCTGTTCTACCGCCCGGCCAACGCCGCGCCGACCGAGGAGGTGATCGCGCTCGCCGAGGCGGTCGCCGCCGCCGGCGGCATCCACAGCACCCACATGCGCGACGAGACCGACCACATCACCGACTCGCTCGCCGAGACCTTCGCCATCGGCCGCGCCGCGCAGGTGCCGGTGGTGATCTCGCACCACAAATGCGCCGGCGCGCCCAACCACGGGCGGACGCGCGAGACCCTGCCGATGATCGCCGAGGCGCGCAGCCGCCAGCCGATCGCCCTCGACGTCTACCCGTATGTCGCCGGCTCGACCGTGCTCGATGCGCGGCGGATGATGAACGCGCGCCGGGTGATCGTGACCTGGTCGAGGCCGCACCCCGAGTTCGCCGGCCGCGACCTCGACGACGTCGCCGCCGAGCTCGGCCTGAGCATCGAGGCCGCGGCCGAGCGGCTCAGCCCTGCGGGCGCGATCTACTTCATCATGGACGAGGACGACGTCCGCCGCGTGCTGTCCTTTCCGCACGCGATGATCGGCTCTGACGGGCTGCCCCACGACCGCCATCCGCACCCGAGGCTCTGGGGCACCTTCCCGCGCGTCCTCGGCCACTACGTGCGCGAGGTCGGGCTGTTCGACCTGGAAGAGGCGGTGCGCCGCATGACCGGCCTGCCGGCGGCCCAGTTCGGCCTGGTCGATCGCGGTGCCTTGCGTCCCGGCACGCGCGCGGACCTGGTGCTGCTCGACCCCGACACGATCGCCGACCGCGCCACCTGGGAGCGCCCCACCGAGCCCGCCGCCGGCATCGAGATGGTCATGGTCAACGGCCGCGAAGTGTGGCGCGGCGGCGCCCACACCGGCGCCCGGCCGGGGCGCGCCCTGCGCCTCCAGGAGACCGGCCCCAAGGGCCGTGACACCCTCATAGAACAATAGGTTACGATGGATATGCTGAGGAAAATACTTAGATCACTCTTCGGCATGGCGTTGGCTGTCGCGGCGCTCGGACCGGCGGCGGCCGACAGCGTGCTCAAGGTGGTGCCCCACGCCGACCTCAAGAACATCGACCCGATCTGGACCACCGCCTACATCACCCGCAACCACGGCTACATGGTCTACGACACCCTGTTCGCGCTCGACGAAAAGCTGGAGGTCCGCCCGCAGATGGTCGAGCGCTGGGAG
>DASWHU010000275.1:0-1825 GCA_036398035.1 Alphaproteobacteria bacterium
AACGACGAGATCGCGGCCCGCCTGTGGCACGATCTCGCCCGCGCCCTCGACCTCGCACCGTCGCCGATCGCGCCGTGGCGGGTGATCAACGAGCGGCGCGCGACCTTCGCCCAGACCCCGGATGCCTGCCGGCGCCGGCCGGGCGCGCGCACCTCGCTCGCCAACCTGGTGCTTGCCGGCGACTGGACCGACACCGGCTTGCCCGCAACCATCGAGGGCGCGATCCGCTCGGGCCGGCGCGCCGCCGCGGTCGCGCTCGGCCGCTGAGCCCGGTCACGGCCGATCGGCGCAGGCGCGTCGCACGGGCCGTGACAATTTTGTCACAAATTGGCAATCGAATTGATCGGACGGGCTTTAGCAGCTATCTATAACCTTAGATTCGTTTTCAAAAATCACGTTGAGAAAGGCGATTCACCTGCCGCCCCCGTACCGATCGAGGAGTGGACCCATCAACACACTCAGCAAGACCTCCCTTCTGGACCGTATCGACACCCCGGACGACTTGCGGGCCTTGCCCGAGACGCAGCTCAAGCAGCTTGCCGACGAGCTGCGCCAGGAGCTGATCGACGTCGTCTCGCACACCGGCGGCCACCTTGGCGCCGGCCTCGGCGTGGTCGAGCTCACGGTCGCGATCCACTACGTGTTCAACACCCCGCGCGACCGCCTGATCTGGGACGTCGGCCACCAGGCCTACCCGCACAAGATCCTCACCGGCCGGCGCAACCGCATCCGCACCCTGCGCCAGCCCGGCGGCCTGTCCGGGTTCACCAAGCGCGGCGAGAGCGAGTACGACCCGTTCGGCGCGGCGCATTCATCGACCTCGATCTCGTCGAGCCTGGGCATGGCGGTGGCGCGCGACCTGTCGGGCGGCACCAACAACGTGGTCGCGGTGATCGGCGACGGCGCGATGAGCGCCGGCATGGCCTATGAGGCGATGAACAACGCCGGCTCGATGGAGAGCCGGATCATCGTCGTCCTCAACGACAACGACATGTCGATCGCGCCGCCGGTGGGGGCGATGAGCGCGTATCTGTCGCGCCTGATCTCGTCGCACAGCTACCGCAGCCTGCGCCACGTGGCGCGCCAGATGGCGCGCAAGTTCCCGCGCCCGATGGCCCAGGCGTTCCGGCGCGCCGAGGAATATGCGCGCGGCATGGTCACCGGCGGCACGCTGTTCGAGGAGCTCGGCTTCTACTATGTCGGCCCGATCGACGGCCACAACATCGACCATCTGCTGCCGGTGCTGAAGAACGTCCGCGACAGCCAGAACGGCGGCCCGGTGCTGGTCCACGTGGTCACCGAGAAAGGGCACGGCTACCCGCCGGCGGTGCAGTCGGCCGACAAGTATCACGGGGTCAGCAAGTTCGACGTGGTCACCGGCGCCCAGGCCAAGAAGAAGGGCAACGCGCCGAGCTACACCTCGGTGTTCGCGCGCGCGCTGATCGAGGAGGCGAAGCGCGACGACAAGATCATCGCGATCACCGCGGCGATGCCGTCCGGCACCGGCCTCGACAAGTTCGCCGAGGCATTCCCCGAGCGCTGCTTCGACGTGGGCCTTGCCGAGCAGCACGCGGTGACCTTCGCCGCCGGGCTCGCGAGCGAAGGCTACAAGCCGTTCGCGGCGATCTATTCGACCTTCCTGCAGCGCGCCTACGACCAGGTGGTCCACGACGTCGCCATCCAGCGCCTGCCGGTGCGCTTCGCCATCGACCGCGCCGGCCTGGTCGGCGCCGACGGCCAGACCCATGCCGGATCGTTCGATGTCACCTATCTGGGCTGCCTGCCCGGCTTCGTGGTGATGGCGGCCGCCGACGAGGCGGAGCTG
>DASWHU010000276.1:0-3853 GCA_036398035.1 Alphaproteobacteria bacterium
CGGCCGGCCGCATCACGCGTTCACGGTCCGCTCGACCAGCCAGAACAGGCCGAGCGCTCCGATCGTCAGCGACGCCGCATGCACCACGACCGCGCGCCGCGCCTCGGGGCCGCGAATCCGGTCGATGGCCAGCAGCACCGGCACCGCGATCGCGACGATCCCAACCTGGCCGATCTCGACGCCGATGTTGAACGACGCCAGCGCCAGGCCGAGCGCCTCCGACGGCAGCCCGAACGCGCGCAGCACGCCGGCGAATCCGAAGCCGTGGATCAGGCCCAGCAGGAAGGCGATGCGCCAGCGCCGGCCGACGTCCCTGGACAGGAAGTTCTCGACCGCGACCCAGATGATGGTGACCGCGATCAGCGGCTCGGTCACCGACGCCGGCAGGCTGACGATGTCGAGCACCGCCAGCGCCAGCGTGATCGAATGGGCGATGGTGAACGCGGTCACCACCTTGACCACCGGCCACAGCCGCTTGGCCCACAGCAACAGCGCGATCAGGAACGCGATGTGGTCGTAGCCGAGGAAGATGTGCTCGATGCCGGTGCGGATGTAGCGGCCCGCGACCTCGACATATGACGGCGGCGCCTCGGTCAGCGACAGCTCGGTCCGGTACGATGTCAGCACCGACTGCTCGACGTCGTCGCCCTTCAGGATCAGCACGTTCTGGATCGCGCGCGGGTTGAACTCGTGGAACAGGTGGTTGCCGTAGACCAGTCCGCGACCGGCATCCTCGCAGTGCCAGGCCAGCCACAGCACCACGCCGTCCGCGTCGGTCTGCGGCGGATCGGCGGTCGCGGTGCAGGCCACGCCGTCCGCTTGCGCAACCGACACGCGCGCCAGCACATGGTCGATGATTTGCCCGGCGGCCGCGGCCAGGGCCGAGCCATCGACCTGGTCGGCGGCCGGATCGACGATCGCGGTGCCGAGCGCCCGGTCGAGGTCGCGGCCCTTGACCGCGAGCTGCGTCTCGGCGCCGTCCTCCAGCACCTCGACGCGCACATTGCTGATGCCGATGTCGTGGGCGAGCGCGCCGCTGTCCAAAGTAACGGCAAGCAGCGCCGCGAGCGCGACCCCGAGCGGGGTCCGACGCGGGACGGGTGCCGGAATGGGGAGCCGTCTCACGTCGCCGTGTCCTCCCTGCGGGGCGCGAGATTGGCATGATCGGCGCGGCCTCGCCAAGGCCCGACCCGACCGGGCTGTGCGGCCGCGCTTAGCCCGATCGTCGATCCGCCCTATCTTCCCAAGACGGAATCGCTCGCCCAGCACTGCCGCATGACGCCACGGACCGCCTGATGACCAGCGTGCCAACCAGCGCCAGCCCGCCCGCCTCGCACGCGCTGAGCGACCGCCGCGGCGCCGCAACCCTGGCGTTGTTCGCCGCGACCCTGTTCGTCGGCGCCGGCCTCGTGTTCTGGATCCAGCCTCTGTTCACCAAGATGGTGCTGCCGATGCTGGGCGGTTCGCCGTCGGTGTGGAACACGGCAATGGTGTTCTTCCAGGCCGGCCTGCTCGCCGGCTACGCCTATGCGCATCTGCTCAGCCGATATCTCCCCCCGGCGTGGCAGCTCCGAATCCACCTGATCGTGCTTGCCGCGGCGTTCCTGTTCCTGCCGGTGTCGGTGACCGGCGGCTGGCGGCCGGACAGCGACGCGGCGCCGGTGATCTGGCTGCTTGCCCTGATGACCGTCACCCTCGGGCTGCCGTTCCTCGCCGTCTCCGCGACCGCACCGCTGGTCCAGCGCTGGTTCTCGCGCACCGGCCACGCGCACGCCGAGGATCCCTATTTTCTCTACGCCGCGAGCAATCTCGGCAGCGTGCTGGCGCTGGTCGGCTATCCGCTGCTGTTCGAACCCTGGCTTACCGGTCCTGCCCAGTCGCTTGCCTGGACCGTCGGCTACGTGATCGCGGCCGTGCTGATCGCGCTCGCCGGCGTGGTCATGCTGCGCAGCCACGACGCCGCGCCCGATGTGCGCTCGGCGGCGCGTGCGGCCGGCGCACTCGCGCGGCCCGGCTGGCGCCTGCGGCTGCGCTGGCTGGTTTACGCCGCAGTGCCGTCCGCGATGCTGCTTGGGGTCACCGCCCACATCACCACCGACGTCGCCGCCGCGCCGCTGTTCTGGGTGATCCCGCTCACGCTTTATCTGTTCACCTTCGTCATTGCCTTCTCGCGCCGGCCGCTGGTCCCGCACCGGATCGCGGTGCGCGCATTGCCGATTGCGCTGGTGCTGCTGGTCAGCCTGTTCACCTGGCACGCGCCGGTGGGGCTGGTGATCGCGGTCCATCTCGCCGCCTTCTTCATCACCGCGCTCGCCTGCCACGGCGAGCTGGCGCGCATGCGTCCCCATGTCGACGCGCTGACCGAGTTCTACCTGTTCCTGTCGATCGGCGGCATGCTCGGCGGCATGTTCACCGCGCTGCTCGCGCCGGTCGTCTTCGATGGCGTCTACGAGTATCCGCTCGCCATCGCCGCCGCCTGCGCGCTGCTGCCGGGCGACCGCCGGGCGGCGCGGCCCGCCGATGGCGTGCTGGCGCTGGTGTTGCTCGCGATACTGGTCGCGGCGACCCGCCTCGGGCCGGCCGTCAGCGGCCTCAATCCGGTCCAGGTGACGGCGGCGGTGGCGCCGGTGCTGGCGTTCATCGCCTTTACCCGCAGGGGCCGGCCATTCGCCTTCGCGCTGGCGCTCGCCGCCGTGCTCGCCGGCACCATGCTGTCGTTCGAGCGCCCGGGCACCTTGTGGCGCGAGCGCAGCTTCTTCGGCGTCTACCGGGTGGTCGAGACCGAGAACGCCGCCGCCCGCCTGCTGATCCACGGCACCACCATCCACGGCGCCCAGCTCCAGGCGGCCGACCTGCGCTACGTGCCGGCCTCCTATTACGGCCCCGGCACGCCGATCGCCGACCTGATCGCCAAGGCGCGGGCGCGCCGCGGAAGCTTGCGCACCGGCGTGGTCGGGCTCGGCGCCGGCGGCCTCGCCTGCCACCGCGCCAAGGCTGAGGACTGGCGGTTCTACGAGATCGACCCGCTGGTCGCGGCGGTCGCCCGCGACGGCCGCTACTTCGACCTGCTCGCCGGGTGCGCGCCCGGCGGCGCCGTCGTGCTCGGCGACGCCCGCCTGTCGCTGGTCGATGAGCCCGCGACCTCGTTCGACCTGCTGATCATGGACGCGTTCAACGGCGACGCGCCGCCGATCCACCTGATCACCCGCGAGGCGCTCGAGCTCTACCTCGACAAGCTCGCCCCGGGCGGCCTCGTCGCCGTCCACATCTCCAATCGGTTCGTCGACCTGCGCGGCGTCATCGCCCGGCTGGTCGCCCGGCTCGGCCTCGCCGCGCGCGTCGGCACCACCGCCTTCGCCGACGCCCCGAGGACCGACGCCGGCCATTACGCCACCGCGATGACCGTGTGGGTGGTGATCGCGCGCGACCCGGCCGAGCTCGACGCCCTCGGCCTCGGCGACCAGTGGCACGCGCTGCCCGCCGCCGACGGCGGCCGGGCGTGGACCGACGACTACTCCAACATCCTCGAGGCGATCCGTTGGCGCGGCACCGACTTCACTGTCCGCTAGCGGCAGCTGGAGCGGGCGACCGGGATTGAACCGGCGACATTCAGCTTGAGAAGTTGGTTCAGCCGGACGCCGACGTGGACACTCCGGGATGAAACGGTATACATCTCCGAGCTGTGCGAGCGTCGCCGTCGCGGTTAGCTCGCCACTATGTGCACATCCGGTTCGAGTCGGTTCGTAAAGGTGCTCCGAGGGCGAACGCTACCGCCTCGTGCAGGGTCATGCCATGCCCACGCGCGCTGGCCTCCTCCACCGCGTCACGGCTCAATCCGGTGCCGGCAGCTTCC
>DASWHU010000277.1:0-14966 GCA_036398035.1 Alphaproteobacteria bacterium
CCCGAAATAGAGGTGGCGGCCGCCGCCGCCGGTGGTGCATTCGACCGTCTCGGGCATCGGACCGTGCCGACGCTCCCAGGCGGCGATGCTGTCCGCCCCGCCATGCCCCGGATCGACATCGAGGACCACCAGCCTGGAGAGGCGACCGGTGACGATGCCGACATTGGCGTCGGCATCGGCGGCGAACCAGCGCGCGATCTCGTCCGGCTCGGCCAGGTGCTGCTGGTAGCGCTGCCAGCGCACCAGCGGGCGCTTGCCGCGCGCTTCGATCGGGATCACCGACCAGCCTCTGGCCAAGTAACCGCGCGCGGCGTCGACAACGTTCATCCCGCCCTCCTCCATGTGCCGTGCGCGGCAGCCGCGCGCGCGGCGACACCGGAAATCGAAGCGAACCACAGAAACCTTGGCTATGCTAACCGGCTACGCGCGCTCGGCCCCGACCGGAACAATCTCGGCAGCCAATCGATGACGACCACGCAACAGGTTCTCGACCGTGCGCGCCACGCGCTGGCCAGCGAGCCGCGCCTGGACCTGCACCGGTTCCCGCTGTCGCTCGCCTTCGACGGGCAGACTCTGACCATCGAGGGCGAGGTCGGCGACATCGCCGCCAAGAAGCTCGCCCTCGAGCGCGCGGCGGCGTTGCCCGAGGTGGCCGGGATCATCGATCGGCTGCGGGTGCAGCCAGCGCAGCCGATGGGCGATCGCGAGATTCGCGATCATCTGGCGAACGCGTTCCAGGGCGAGCCCGCCTTCACCGACCTGGAGCTGGTAGAGAAGGACGGGGAGCGGACGCTGGTGCTGCACCGGCCGGACGAGGCCGCAGGCCGGATCGAGTTCGCGGCCGCCGACGGCGTGGTCACGCTCGACGGCCGGGTGCCGACGCTGGCCCGCAAGCGGCTCGCCGGGGTGCTCGCCTGGTGGGTGCCCGGCAGCCGCGACGTGGTCAACGGCATCGCGGTCGAGCCGCCCGAGGAGGACAGCCCCGACGCGATCGAGGATGCGGTGGCGTTGGTGCTGGACCGCGACCCGTTCGTCGACGGCAGCCAGATCCGGGTCGGCGTGCGCCACGCCGTGGTCCACCTGACCGGGCTGGTGCCGACCGAGTCCGAGCGCGACATGGCCGAGTTCGACGCCTGGTACGTGTTCGGCGTCGACAAGGTGATCAACGACATCGAGGTGCGCGCCTGAGACGCGTTCCGGGCGCGTCCCATGACGCCGCGATGGCCGACGCGGATTGCACGAGCTTCCTGCAGGACGTGCTGCCGCGTCTGGGCTTGCGCTGGCCGGGCTTTCGCAAGGTGCGCGGGCAGGTGTGCAAGCGCATCCGCCGGCGCATGGCCGCGCTTGGCACGCCGGATTTCGCCGCCTACCACCGTCACCTCGACTCCCGGCCCGAGGAGTGGGCGGTGCTCGATTCGCTGTGCCGGGTGTCGGTGTCGAGGTTCTGGCGCGATCGGGCGGTGTTCGACCATCTGCGCCGGTCGCTGCTGCCGCGCCTTGCGGCCGCGGCGGCCGAGCGCACTCCGCCGCGCGCGCGGCTCTGGAGCGCGGGCTGCGCCTCGGGCGAGGAATGCTACTCGCTGGCCCTGGCCTGGCAGCTCGGCGCGGCCGGGCGCACCGCCACCCTGGTCGAGATCGTCGCCACTGACGCCGACCACGCCCTGATTGCGCGCGCGCTGGGCGGGTGCTATCCGCCTTCCTCCCTCGCCGACCTGCCCACCGACATCTGCCGCGCGGGATTCGTACGCGCGGGCGAGGAGTGGTGCGTGCGCACCCGGTTCCGCATCGGCATCCGCTTCCTGTGCCAGGACATCCGCGAGGCGATGCCGCCCGGCCCGTTCGACCTGGTGCTGTGCCGGAACCTTGCCGTCACCTATTTCGACGAGGCGACCCGGCGCCGCGTGCTCGCCGCCATCGCCGCGTCTATGCGCCCGGGCGGCTCGCTGGTGGTCGGCGCCCACGAGCAGCTGGCGCGCGCCGGCCCCGAGTTCGTTCCGGACCCCGGGGATTTTCCGATCTATCATCGCGTCTGACCGGACCTGAGCGAGGGCTTGCGGGGGATCAACCATGGCGCGGTCACCATCGTCCGGCCGAGGCGCCGAGGCCGAGACGCACGAACGGCGCGCCATGATCCGCGAGATCGAGGCCGAGGCGCGCGAGACCGCGCGCTACACCGGGCGCAGCGCGTTCGACGCACGGATCATGGCGGCACTCGCCGAGGTGCCGCGGCACGAGTTCGTGCCGGCCGGCGAGCGCGACTTCGCCTATTTCAACGAGCCGCTGCCGATCGGCCACGGCCAGACCATCTCGCAGCCTTACATCGTGGCGCTGATGACCGACCTGCTGGAGCCGCAGCCGGAGCATGTGGTGCTCGAGGTCGGCACCGGCTGCGGCTACCAGGCGGCAGTCCTGTCGCGGCTGGTGCGCCGGGTCTACTCGATCGAGGTGGTGGCCGCGCTCGCCGCCTCGGCGCGCGAGCGGCTGGCCCGGCTGGGGTTCGACAATGTCGAGGTCCGCGCCGGCGACGGCGCCGCCGGCTGGCCCGAGCACGCGCCCTATGACGGCATCGTCGTCACCGCGGCGGCGGCCGAGCTGCCGCCGGCCCTGGTCCACCAGCTCAAGCCCGGCGGGCGGATGGTGATCCCGCTCGACAGCGGCCTCTGGCAGGACCTCAAGCTGGTGATCAAGGACGACAAGGGCGGCATCGACAGCCGTACCGTGCTGCCGGTCGCGTTCGTGCCGCTTACCCACCCAGGCAAATAGCGGGCGGGGCTCGGTGGCCGCCGATGCGTGGCTCGAGATCGACGGTGGCCACGGCGAGGGCGGCGGCCAGATCGTCCGCTCCGCGCTCAGCCTGGCCGCGGTCACCGGCCGGGCGGTGCGCATCCTGCGGGTGCGCGCCGGCAGGCCGCGGCCGGGGCTCGCCGCCCAGCACGTCACCGCCGCGCGCGCGGTGGCGGCGGTGTGCGCCGGGCGCCTGGACGGCGACCGGCTCGGCTCGCAAAGCCTCGCCCTGGAGCCGACCGCGCCGCCGCGGGCGGGCGATTACCTGTTCGACGTCGCCGCCGCGCGCACGGGCGGCAGCGCCGGCGCCGTCAGCCTGGTGCTGCAAGCGACGTTGCTGGCGCTGGCGTTCGCGAGCGGGCGCTCGACCTTGCAGTTGCACGGCGGCACCCACATGGCGTGGAGCCCGAGCTTCGACTATTGCCGCGACGTATGGCTGCCGGCGCTTGCCGAGATGGGCATCGCGGGCGAGGCCGAGCTGCGCGCGTGGGGCTGGTTTCCGGTCGGCCGCGGCGAGGTGCATGCCCGGATCATGGGCGCCGGGCCCGGGTTTCGGCCGCGGTCGGTGGATTGGTCGGCGCGCGGCGGGCTGGTCGCGGTGCGCGGCCGCGCGGTCGCCGCCAATCTTCCGGCCCATATCCCGCAGCGGATGTGCGACCGCGCGCGTGCCCTGCTGGCCGAGGCCGGGATCGAGTCCCGGCTCACGCCCGTGCGCGTGGTCGCGGCGTGCCCCGGCGCCGGCCTGTTCCTCACCGCCGAGTACGAGCGGGGACGCGCCGGCTTCACCGCGCTCGGCGAGCGCGGCAAGGCGTCGGAGACGGTGGCTGAGGAGGCGGTCGCGGAGCTGCTCGCCCACCACGGGTCGGGCGCGGCGCTCGACCTTCACCTGGCCGACCAGATGGTCCTGCCCGCGGCGCTGGCGGACGGCGAAAGCCGCTACACGGCGGCCCGGGTCAGCGGCCACCTCGAGACCATGGCATGGCTGGTCGAGCGTTTCGGCCTGGCCCGGGTCGAGATTGCGCCGGCGGCGCGCGACGCCCCCGCCCTGATAACGGTCAGGCCGCGGAGTCAGTCGTCGCAGGAGTAGCCGAGCTGGGCCAGGCCCTCTGCCAGGTAGTCGCCGAGCAAAGGGATGCCGAGCAGATAGGTATCGGTATGGTCGCTGCGCGCGGCGCGCGCCTCGTGCAGCGCATCCTCCCATTCCTCGGCCGAGAAGTCGCCGCGCCCGAGCCAGGTCAGCGCCACCAGGTTGACCTGCTCCTCCTCGTTGAGCGCGTCGATGAAACCGACCAGCTCCTCGTAGACGGGATCGTTGGCGAAGCTCTCGTGCACACTGATCATGTCGGCCTCGGAAAGACCGGCGGCGAAGTCGGGGTCCGCAATCTCGACCTTGGCGTCGAACGCGCGCACATGGGTGATCAGCGCGCACACCTTCTCGATCGCGATGCCGACGACCTGCTCGTCCCGGTCGCCGTCGTCGCCGTATCCGGGGCCGTAATCGTCGCTCATCCTGCGGCCTCCTCAGTCACCGCGTGGCCGGCGCCTCCAAGGTCCCGCCGCGGTCGTACATGGTGAGGTCCCACCGTCCGTCCATTTCGTCATGGCGCAAGATGTACAGCGCGCCGTCGTCGCCCTTCACCTTGAAATAACTGTGCTCGGGCGCAAGCCATCGGTCGACCACTTCCGACACCTCGATCGCGCGCGCGCCCATGTGCAGGCACCGCGGGGTCTCCTCGCCCCGGTGCCCGGCATAACAGTCGACACGTATCTCCATCGCCCCACTCCCGCATGCCCCCGCTCAACTTTGACCACCCGGATCGGCTCGGTCAATCGCCAAGGCGCGGCCTCGGGCTACGGCCGG
Source organism: Alphaproteobacteria bacterium (assembly GCA_036398035.1). Lineage (GTDB taxonomy): Bacteria > Pseudomonadota > Alphaproteobacteria > UBA7887 > UBA7887 > DASWHU01. The sequence continues at coordinate 4,646 of DASWHU010000277.1, forward strand.
CCCCCTTGACCCGGGGCATCACGTGACCGCCTTGTTGGGATCGCGTGGCGCGCGAACGAGGCGTGGAATGCAGCGGTTCCGGTGCGATCGAATGCTGGCGCGGCTCGGGCGCTTCCTGCGGGCGGCGGGCTACGATACCGAAATCGCCGACGACGGCGCGGACGATCGGGACCTGGTGGCACGGGCCGCGAGCGAAGCGCGCGTTCTGCTCACCTGCGACCGCGCGATCGCGCAGCATGCGGCGGCGCGCGGCGCGGTGATCCTGCCGGCGAACGGCGTCGATGCCCAGGCCCGCGCACTCGCCGGCGCGCTCGACATCGACTGGGAGATGGCCCCGTTCACGCGCTGCCTGATCGACAATGCGCGCCTGCGCACGGCGCGCGCCGACGAGATCGCCCGCCTGCCGGCGCGGTCGAGGCAGCTCGGCGGGCCATTCCGGGTTTGTCCGGCCTGCGCTCGCCTGTATTGGCCGGGAAGCCATGTCCGGCGGATGCGCGCGCGCCTTGCCCGCTGGAGCACCGAGATCCGCGACACTTGACCTGACGGCGCGTGCGCCCCAACCTTGGCCTCATGTCTACCACCATCTCGCCCGACAGCCCGCTCAAGATATCGATCTGGATTCCGCTCTGCCTGACTGCGGCGGGCCTCGTCTATCTCGCGCTCGCGATCCTTGCGGCAGGCGGCGCGGCGGTCCATTAGATTGCGGCAAAGTCCGATATCGGGACCGCCGACCGTCCCCGGCGGCGGCGCGCCCGGGTTGCTGCGGCGACGGCGCCGATAGTAGCATGCGCGCCACCTGGGCGGCGGCGCCGGCCGGATCAATGGAGGGAATGACATGCGGACGGTCGTCGGAACCGTTATCGGATTGGTGGTAGGCGCGGTGGTCGGCGTGTTCGTGCTGGCGCCGACATCGGTCGAGCGCGGCGAGCCGGCGCCCGGCGAGCAAGCGGGCTTGACGACCGCGGCGGCGGCTCCGGTCCACTGGAAGATGCCGAGCTCGTTTGCCGGCGAGATGGTCCAGCTCGGCACCCTGGGCAGGCGGTTCGAGACGCGGCTGATGGAGGCCTCCGGCGGCACCATGGACGTCAAGTTCTACGAGCCCGGCGCGCTGGTACCGGCGCTCGAGATCTTCGATGCGGTCTCGACCGGCGCGGTCGACGCCGGCTGGTCCTCGCCCGGCTACTGGGCGGGCAAGATTCCGGCGCTTCAGTTCTTCGCCGCGGTCCCGTTTGGCCCCGACCCCGGCGAGTACCTGGCCTGGCTCTACTACGGCGGCGGCAAGGAGCTGTTCGAGGAGATCTACGCCCCGCACAACATCCACCCGCTGCATTGCGGCATGATCTCGCCCGAAGGCTCGGGCTGGTTCCGCAACGAGATCACCTCGCTCGACGACCTGAAGGGGCTCAAGATGCGCTTCTTCGGGCTGGGGGCGAAGGTGATGGAGAAGCTCGGCGTCTCCACCCAGCTGCTCGCCGGCGGCGACATCTTCCCCGCCCTCGAGCTCGGCACCATCGATGCCACCGAGTTCTCGATGCCGGCGATCGACCTCAATCTCGGCTTCTACCAGGTCGCCAAGCACTACTACTTCCCCGGCTGGCACCAGCCGGCGAGCCTGATCGAGCTGATCATCAACATGGACCGGTGGAACGCGCTCAGCGACGCCCAGCGGGCGATGGTCGAGGTCACCTGCGGCGACAGCATCCGCGAGGGCATCGCCGAGGGCGAGGCGATCCAGTTCAAGGCGCTCGAGGAGTTGCAGTCCAAGGGCGTCATCCTGCATCGCTGGTCGCCCGAGATCATGGACGCGCTGAGGACGGCGTGGGCCGAGGTGGTGGCCGAGGAATCGGCGAAGGACGCGGACTTCAAGCGGGTCTGGGAATCGCTTGACGGCTTCCGCCAGGGCTATGCCCTGTGGCGGTCCTACGGACGTCTCGACTAGGCCGTCAACCGCGGGCGGACGCCGAGCCCGGGCGCCGACGTCGCGCGCGACTTACAGGGCCCGTTCCGGGCTCGGTACCGGTGCCGTCTGGGTCGGCTGGGCGCGCGGCGTCGGACCGGCGTCCGCCCGCGGCAAGGGCAGCTCGACGTGAACCGTGGTGCCTTCGCCGGGATTGCCGTCAATGCCGATCTCGCCGCCCATCAGCTCGGCCAGCCGGCGGCAGATCGACAACCGCAGACCGCCGTCGGCGTGGTTGCGGTCGCGCTCGGTCGACGGCCCGTCCTCGGTGGTTGGCTGAGACGGGCCCTGGTCGACCACCTCGATGCGAATGCGTTCGCGTCCCCGATCGTCGCTACCGGCGCGTGCGGCGTGGATCACGATGTCGCCGGCATCGGCGAAGTCGAGCGCGTTGCCCACCAGGTTGACGACGATCTGGCGCAGACGCACCGGATCGGCCAGCACCCGCGGCGGGATGTCGGGGGCGACGCGGGTGACCAGCTGCACGCCCTTGCACCGGGCCTCGGCCGCCAGCATCGCCGCCGATCCCTCGACCACCGCCTCGATCGAGGTGGGAGCCGGCTCGAGCTGCAGCTCCCCGGCCTCGATCTTCGACAGGTCGCGGAATTGGTTGATGACGCCGAGACACGCACGCCCGGAATCGCGGACGTTGCCCAGCATGCGCCGCTGCTCGCCGTCGAGGTCGGTCTTCCACAGCAGGTCGGCCATGCCGACGATCCCGGTCATGGGCCTGCGCATCTCCCGGCTCACCGACGCGAGCAGCTCCGCTTTCGCCCCGCTTCCTGCCGCCGCGGCCTGCTTCGCCTCGCTCAGCTCCGCTTCCATGTGCTTGCGGTGCGAGATGTCGTCGTACCACGACAGGCGCGCGGCCTCGCCCGCCTCGGTGGTCAGCGGCCTTGCCGCGCGCCGCACCCAGAGCTCGGACCCGTCGGCCCGGTGCAGCCGCAGATCGGACTCGTCGAAACTGCCATCGGCGCGCCACGGCGGAGGCGCGGCGTCTCCCGCCGCCGGCTCGAAACCGTACCGCCTGGCGTCGCCGCCCGCGATCTCCTCTGGCGCACGGCCCAGCATCTCGGCCATGCGGCGATTGGCGAAGGTGACCCGGCCGTCGGATGCGCGCACGATCAGCGCACCGATCGGGCTGCCGTCGAGGATCGCGCGCAGCCGATCGCCACTCCGGTTCAGCCGTGTCTCGCTGTCGCTCAACCGCTCCTTGACTTGACTCAGCTCCGCTCGGGTCTCGCGCATCCGTTCCTCGTCCTGGCTCACCCGTGCCCGGGCCTGGCGCAGCTGGTCCTCGCTGCGGGCCAACCGCTCCCCGCTCTGGCGGACCTGCGCTTGCATCTGGTGCAGCTGCTGCTCGCTTTGGCTCAGCCGCTCTGCGGTCCGGCTTAGCTGCGCCCGGGTCTCGCGCAGCTGCTCCTCGCTCCGACTCGATCGCTGCTCACCCTGGCTCAGCCGCGATCGGGTCTCGCGCAGATCCTCCTCGCTTTGAGTCAACCGCTCGACGCTCTCTCTCAGCCGATTTTCGGTCTCGTGCAGTCGCGCCTCGCGCTGGCTCAACCGCTCTGCGCTCTCGCCGATCTGCGCGTGGGCCTGCTGGAGCTGCTGCCCGCTCTGAGTCAACCGTTCCTCGCCCTCGTCCAGCCGGGCCTGAGTGTCGCGCAGCTGCTCCTCGGCGATCTTGCGGTCGGTGACGTCGGTGTACCAAACGAAGCGCGCGGGCTCGCCGTCGTCGGTCTCGACCTCAGCCATGGCGCTGGCGACGACGCGGCGCTCGCCGCCGTCGCTGCTGCGCAGGCGCGCCTCCAGGCCCGCGACCTCGCCGTCGCGATACCAGGACTCGACGAAGTCCTGCCAGGCCTCCCGTTCGACCCACGGCTCGTCGGCTTGGCGCCCGATGAGGTGATCGGCCTCCGCGGCCAGAAGCCGCGCAAGCGCCGCGTTGACGTAGATCTGGCTGCCGTCGGACACGCGCGCGATGCCGATGCCGACCGGCGCCGCCTCGAGCACCCGGCGAAGACGAGTCTCGCTGCGCCTCAAGCGCTGCTCATGCCGCTTGAGGTCGGAGATGTCGGCACACAGCACGACGGTGCCGACGATCTTGCCGTCGGCGTCCGCATAGTCGCTGGCGCTGGCCAGGCAGGCCACGGTGCCGCCGTCCGGGCGCACCAGAGTGACCTCGGAGCGCGCGCTCCGGCCAACGATGTCCCGTCCCGCCTCGTCGGTGAACGAGTCGGGCCGCTGCCCCAGCAGCGCCTCTCGGGGTTTGCCGAGAATGCGGCAGATGGCGGGATTGGCGTCGACGATCCTGCCGTCCGGATCGATCATCCAGACGCCTTCGGCGGTGGCGTCGAGCACGCTGCGAATGCGGGCGCCGGCGAGGGCCGCCTGCCGCTCTGCCTCCTCGAGCCCGGTCACGTCACGGACGAAGCACAGCCGCGCGGGCTCGCCGTCCTGCGTTTCGGTCGGCACCACCGAGACCAGCACCGACAACGGCTCAGCCCCGGCGGTCTCGAGCTGCGCCTCGAGGTTGCAGGCGCTGCCGCCCGCCGGCACCGCGTCGAGGATCGACTGCGGCCCGGGCCTGCCGACGACACGCTCGACCTCCTCGCCGACCATGCCGGCATACGGCGCGTTGCAGCTCGCGACCGTGCCGTCGCCCGTGCGCACCACGACCGTGCCGATCGGGCATCCTTCGAGCATGTGCCGCAGGCGCCGTTCACTGAACCCGAGCCGCTCCTCGGCGCGCTTGCGATCCGTGATGTCGTAGTGCCACAGGATCAACGCCTCCCGGCCCTGATAGAAGACACGGTCGTGATCGATCAGGGACCACCAGGTGGTGGCGTCGAAGCGCCGCCGCTCGACCTCGACCGGGGCTTGCCGCTCTTGGGACTCAAGGCACGCGAGCACCCGCTGGAGGTCCGCGCGCTCGACAAAGCTGTCGGCGATGTCCTGCGACGCCAGCTGCGCCTCGGACTCGGCGCCGAACAGCTGCAGGTAGCGGTCGTTCACGTACATGCGTTGACGCGATTGCCGGTCGATGATCGAGATGCCGGCGGGGCTGCTCGCCAGGATCTGATCGAGGCTTTCCCGGCTTCGCTTCACCTCCAGCTCGGCGCGCTTGCGCTCGGTGATGTCGGTATGCCAGGACAGCAGGGTGTCGACCCCGTCTTCCTGGTGGCGGTACACCGACATCAGGTCCCAGTACCGGCTGCCGTTGCAGCGCCGGCGGAGCACCTCGATATCGCGAACCGCGCCTTCGCGCTCCAGCTGGGCGATGATGTCGGCGCGCTGGTCGGGGTCGGCGTAACGCTCGATCGCCGTGCCTTCGATGACGCCGTCGGTGTCCTCGTAGCCGTTGTCCTCGACGTAGCGCCGGTTGGCGAAGATGTAGCTGCCGTCGTCGATGCGCGTGATGGCGACACCGACCGGGCAATGCTCAAGGATCGCGCGCAGCCGCCGCTCGCCGTCGCCCGCCTGCTGCTCGGCGCGCCTGAGAACGGTGACGTCCGAACAGGTGGTCAGATGGCCGATACCAGGGATTCGCCTGCTTCGGATCTCGACCACGGTGCCGTCGGACCGCACGCGCTCCGCCTGTTGCGGCTCGAACGACTTTGCCAGCCCGATCCGCTCGCGCACCATCCGCTCGACGTCGCCGGGGCCGTAGTCGCCGCGCTCGGCACTGAAGCGGATGAATGCCTCAAGCGAATCGCCGATCGCGAAGCGGTCTTTCGGGACCTCGGCGAGGTCGAGGAACTTGTCGTTGAACGCCACCGCCTCCAGCGCTTCGTCGCACAGCGACACGCCCTGGTCGACGCCGGCGAGCACGGCGTCGAGGACCCGCGTCCGCTCGGCCAGCTTCGCCTCGGCGGTCTTGCGGTCGGTGACGTCGAGCAGGATACCGTCGAGATATGCCGGCGCGTCGCCCTCGGCCGGGCTCACCCAGCCTTGCTCGGCGATCCAACGCACCTCGCCTTCGCCGCGCACGATCCGGTACTCGACGTCGTAGCGGGCGCCGGCCTGAGCCGCTTGCACAAGCACGTCGCGGACCTTTTGCCGGTCCTCCGCGTGGATCATTTGGGCGAAGCCGCTCGCCGGTCGGCCGATGAAGTCGCCGGCCGGGCGCCCGCTCAGCCGCTCGACGGCGTCGCTGACGAAGTCCACGGTCCACTGGCCGTCGAGCGCCAGCCGATAGACCGCGCCGGGCAGGTTGGCGATCAGGGTGCCGTTCTGCTCCTCGGCCCTCGCCAGGCCCTCCAAGCATCTCTTGTGCTCCGTGACATCGGCGAGAACGACCACTAGCCCGCCGTCCCTGAGCGGCATCTTGCGCGCGCTGAGGATTCGCCCCTCGCTGGCGCGAAGCTCGCTCTCGGCCGGTTCCTGGCTGGCGAAGTCGGCGAGGCATTGCTCGACCAGCTCGTCCTCGTCGCCCGGCCCGAACAGCCCCGCGCGCGCCGCCTCGACCATCACCGGGCGGACCGGCTCGCCCAGCCCGAGCAGGTCGGGCTTGACGCCGAGCAAGGTCGCGCAGCGCCGGTTGAACAGGCGGAAGCGCAAATTCCGGTCGAGCACGAAGATGCCGTCGGGCAGGTTGTCCACCGCCGCGTGAATCACCGTGTCCTGGTCGGCAAGCGTCTTGCGCACGTGGTCGAGCTCGCGCAGGCGTTGGGTGAAGCTCGAGTCCTTCTGGTCGGCGGCATCGACGACGGAGGCGAAGCTGCGCGCCATGTCGGCGATCTCGTCGCGCCCGTCGACCTCGATCCCCTCCCGGGCGCCGGAATCGTGGGCGGTCATCGCGCGGTGCAGCCGCTTGATTCGCGTGACCACACGCCGGTCGACGAAGCCGGCGAGGGCGACGGCGCCGAGAACGCCGATCAGCGACATCCCGATCAGAAGGTATGACGGCAAAGCGATGGCACCCTCGGCGTCCGCCGAGGCGGCGAGGGCCGCGCTCGACAGCCGGTCGGCGATCCCGGCGGCGGTTGCGGCCAGCCGGTCCATCACCGCCATGCGTCGCAAGGCGCCCTGGAACCGCAAATCGAGCAGCAGCCTCTCGATCCGCTGGTCGAAGACGTCGGCGGCGGTCTTGATCTCGACCAGCAGCATCTCGGCCAGCAGCCGCCCGGGCGCGACGCTGCCCTCGTCCTGCAGCCCGTCGACCTTCTGGCGCGCCTGCTCGAACTGCCGGTCGAAGCTCGCCTTGAGCTCGTCCACCTCCTTCGGGTCGTCACTGGCGATGGCCGCGAGCTGAGCCCCCGCCGCCCGCATCATCGGCACCGCCGCCGCCTGGCGCCGGTCATCCGAGGCCTCGCCGCTCCAGGCGAACTTCTCGATTCGCCGCTGGAGCGCCGCCAGCCTGGCCGCCCGCTCGGCGAGAGCGTCGTCGAGCGCGATTCGTCGTTCGACCAGCGACTCCAGTCTCTCGAGCACGCCGGTCAGCAGCTGCATCGACGCGTTCAGCTCCTCAGCCTCGCCGGTCGAGGCCACGGACTCGTCCAGCTTGTCGATGCTCTCGGCCAGCTGCCCGGCGTCGGCGCGCAAGCCGAGAATGCCGCTCTGTACCGCGAACGCCCCGTCGAGGTTGGCGAGGTTGCGGGCGCTGCGGTCGACCTTGTCGGCCGCCCGCCTCAGCTCGTTCGCCTGAGTCAGCGCCGGCACGGCGGTGCCCGCGACGGAACCGACATTGATCGAGAACATGACGAACGCCGACAACGCGACCACGGCGACCAGCACCGTGAGCCCGGCAATTCCGGCGACACCGGCCCGAAGATACAGGCCGATGCTGCGAGCTTCCCAGTCGCCTCTGGCGATGCCCACCAAACTTCGCACTGCTGCAACTCCCAGACTTGCCCCGGTGCGGGGCCGATCAATCGGTGCCGGGCAACGGTCCGAAATCGAAATCCGGGCACCCGCCCCGTGATGAATATGCGGCGACCTCGATCTTTCCCCTGATCGCCTCGAAGGTCAGAGTCTCGATCCGCCTCTGCATGTCGTCGTCGATCAGCAAGACGTTGTGCCTGTCGAGCGCCCAATCGACGCCGCCGTCGCGCAGCCCCAGCCGGCGTGTGCCCGGCTGCCACGCGCCGTCGGCGATGTCGCTCAACGCCGCGAACACCGCGACATCGAGGCGCTTGATCATGGAGGTGAGCACATGCCCCGGGGCGAGGCCGTTCTGGTTGCCGCCGGCGCCGATCGCGAGAATGCCCTGCCGGGCGGCGGCCGCGATGATGCCGTCACCGCTCGCGCCGGCGGCGTGATAGACGACGTCGACACCGCCCTCGGCGAGAGTGCGGACAAGCTCCGTGCCCTTGCCCGCATCGGCCAACGCCGGGTCGGTGTCGCCGGCCATCGCCGAGACCACCTCGATGCGGGGATTGAGACGGCGCGCGCCCTCGAAGAAGGCGCAGGCGAAGGTGCGGGCGAGCGCGCCGTCCCGGCCGCCGACAAAGCCGACCTTGCCGGTCTTCGACGCCATCGCGGCGAGGGCGCCGACCAGGAACGAGCCCTGCTCCACGTTGAACTCGATGGATTCGACGTTGCCGAGATCAACGACCGCGTCGACCAGGACGAAGCGCACGGCCTGGTGCTCCGGCGCGAGCTGGCGGAAGGACTCGGCAAACACGGGACCGACACCGACGACGATGTCGTGCCCGGCCTCGATCGCGCCGGTCACCAGGTCGCGGGCGGCCGAGGCGTCGATGTCCTCACCCGCCGGCGGGCCGAGGATCGCCACCTCGATGCCGCGCATGCGCCCGAACGAGCGGGCGCCGTCGAGCGCCAGGCGGGCGCTGCCGTCGCCCTCGACATCAGCGGTGGCGAACAGCACCGCCGGGCTGAGCGCCTGCGCGGAGTAAGGGGTCATCAGCGCGCACAGCAGGACCAGGAAACGACATCGGGCCAAGGCTGCACGCAGCCTGTCCCGCGAGGGCACGCCGTCTGCGGTCATCGTCATCGAGAGGCCTTCGCTACCAACCGCAATAGGATTTATTACGATGGCGGCGAGACGCACCTTTTAGCGCGGCGAAGAACGCGCCGAGGTGACGATTGTCACCGGCGGTCCCGATCGCCGGGTCGGTCATCCCCGCGGCCGGTAGGGGGGCACCCCGGGGTCCGGCACGTACAGTCCCGCAGGCGCTGGCCCGGTCTGCCAGACCACGTCGATCGGGATGCCGCCGCGAGGATTCCAGAAGCCCGCGATCCTGAGCCAGCGCGGCGCGACCGCCACGACGATCCGCTTGCCGATCGCGACCGTGCAATCCTCGTGGAACGCGGCATGGTTGCGGAACGCGTGCAGGTAGAGCTTGAGCGACTTCGATTCCAGGATCCAGCGGTCGGGGACATAGTCGATCACGAAGGTCGCAAAGTCGGGCTGGCCGGTGACCGGGCACAGCGAGGTGAACTCGGGGCAGGTGAAGCGGGCCAGGTAGTCGACATCGACGTGGTCGTTCGCCACCTTTTCGAGCTCCGCCTGCTCTGGCGAGGCCGGGATTGCGCGCGCCCGCCCGAGCTGGGTCAGTCGGTCAAATCTCTCGGTCACCGGGTTTCCTTTCCGCTCGGGGCTCGGATCCTCGACGATGCCGCCTGCGCCCGCCGCCGGCAAGGCCTTCGAGCGCGCGCCATGGACGCACCGCGTCGGCGCCGCTAGCATGCACCGAAGCCTGCGGCGGCGCCTCGGGGGGACCTGGTGATGGATGTCGGCCTGTTCTGCCTGCTCAATCAGCGCGACAAGAGCCAGGCGCCGCGCCAAGTCATCGCCGAGACGGTCGAGCAGGTCCGCCTCGCCGACCGGATCGGCCTGTCGATCGCCTGGTTCGCCGAGCACCACTTCTCCAACTACTGCCTGTGCGCGTCGCCCCTGCTGATGATCGGCCACTGCGCCGCAGTGACGTCGCGCATCCGGCTCGGCACCGGCGTGTTGGTGCTGCCGCTTTATGCGCCGATGCGCCTGCTCGCCGAGATCGGCTTCGCCGATTGCCTGAGCGGAGGCCGGCTGGTGCTCGGTATCGGCAGCGGCTACCAGGACTACGAGTTCGAGCGCTTCGGCACCGACCTCGCCGAGTCGAAGGAGCGCACGCTCGAGCTGCTCGACATGATCGAGCGGAGCCTGGCGACGGGGACGGTCGACCATGACGGGCGCTACTACACGCAGCCGGTCACCCGGCTCAGCGTCACGCCGCTGCAGCGCCCCCACCCCGACATCTGGATCGCCGGCGCGGCGCCCGCGCTGATGCAGCGCGCGGCGCGGTCCGGCTATCCGGTGATCGTCACCCAGCGCCTGTCCGGGGTCGATTTCCTGGTGTCGGGGCGCGAGTGGTGCGCGCGCGCCTATCGTGACGCCGGGGTTGATCCGGCGCGCATGCA
>DASWHU010000278.1:0-9929 GCA_036398035.1 Alphaproteobacteria bacterium
CAGCTACACGCGCTGCGAGACGCTGGCCCGCCAGCTGCTGATCTACGGCCGGGCGAAGACGATCGAGGAGATGGTGGCCGAGATCGACGCGGTCGGGCCTGAGCACGTGCGCGCGTGCATGACGCGCCTGCTCGGCACCGCTTCGCCGACGGTGACGGCGCTCGGCCCGGTCGGCACCTTGCCCGACTACCCGGCGGTCGCCGGCCGGCTGCACTGAGCATGGCGATGGCGGCGCCGGGCGCGGGCGGCGGCCAGCAGGTCACGATCCTGGACGTGCGCGGCCTCGCCTGTCCGCTGCCGGTGCTCAAGGCACGCCGGGCGATCCGCGACGTCGCCGCCGGCGGCCTCCTCAAGGTGCTCGCCACCGATCCCGCCTCGGTCGCCGATTTCAAGAGCTTCTGCGCGGTCACCGGCCACCGGCTCGAGGACAGCGCCGAGGCCGGCGGGGTCTACAGCTTCGTCATCCGGGCCAAGGAGTGAGCGCGTGATCGCGCTGTTGAAGACGCTGTCCGAGCTGATGCGGGGCCGCCCGATCGATGCCGGGCGCGTCTTCCTGCGCCCGCCGGCGCGCGGCGACTGGCGGAGCTGGGCGGCGCTGAGGGCGGAAAGCCGTGCCTTCCTCGAGCCGTGGGAGCCGGCGTGGTCGCGCGACGCGCTGACCCGCAAGGCGTTCATGCGCCGCCTGCGCGCCTACGGCATGAACAGCCAGTCCGATGCCGGCTACTCGTTCTTCGTCTTTCGCCGCGACGACAACGCGCTGCTCGGCGGCGTGTCGCTGAGCCACGTCCGGCGCGGCATCAGCCAGACCGCCAGCATCGGTTACTGGATCGGCGCGCCGTTCGCCGGCCGCGGCTATATGACCGAGGCCCTGTCGGGCCTGCTGCCGTTCGCCTTCGACCGGCTGTGCCTGCACCGGGTCGGCGCCTCGTGCATGCCGCACAACCTGGCCAGCCGCGCGGTGCTGAAGAAGGTCGGCTTCAGCGAGGAGGGGTTCGCCCGCAAATATTTGCGGATCAATGGCATCTGGCAGGATCACGTGCTTTATGCCATGCTGGACAGCGATCTGCGCCCGGCCTTGATGCACAGTGTCGCCGCCAAGGAAATGCCGGTGCGCCGGTTTGCTGCGCAGGTGGACCGCGCCCTGGCGCCGGCCAGGCGCGCCAAGCTGGGGCCCGAGCGGGGCTGACCTGGCGGACTTGCCGCCCGATGGGGCGGGACTTCCAGAGGGCGCGGAGCCGAATCCGGCCGCGGGGGCCGGTGCCGCTAGCCCGAAGGAGAGGCGAGTTGGCATCGCGCGACCAGGGCGCTTCCGACGAGGCGCGGGCGCTCGGCACCTACGTCAAGCTGGTGCGGGCGTCGCAAACGTTGCTCGCCGCGGTGGCCCGTCGGGTTGCCGCGGCGGGGCTCACCCAATCGCAGTTCGGCGTCCTCGAGACGCTCTACCACCTCGGTCCGATGAGCCAGCGCGCGCTCGGGCGCAAGCTGCTGATCTCGGGCGGCAACGTGACCATGGTGGTGGGCAATCTGGAACGGCGCGGGCTGATCGCGCGCCGCCGCCGGGCGGAGGACGCGCGGGTCATGGACGTGTCGCTGACGCCCAAGGGCCGGCGCCTGGTCGCGCGCCTGTTTCCCCAGGTCGCGCGCCTGGTGGTGGCGAAGATGGCGGCGCTGGGCGGGCGCGAGCAGGCGCAGCTCGGCAGGCTGGCGCGCAAGCTGGGGCGGGCGGCCGCCGAGCTCGACTGAGAGGCTGCGAATGAATCGGCTGTCGCCCTTCGAGACGCTCGCTCCGCTCGCTCCTCAGGACGAGGGGGTTTTGAAAATCAATCATTTACCTCACCCAGAGGAGCACCCGACGGGCGCGTCTCGAAGGGCGAGGCAAAAGATTTTCGGGCACTGAGCGGGGCCGAGCGGTGAGCGAGCGGTCGGAGCCGGCGTCCGAGACCTTCAGGCGAGCGGTCGCCAGCGCCACCCGCGCGATCGCCCGCGACGGCGAGCTCGAGGTGTCGTTCAACGCCGCCGGCCCCAGGCTCGAGGGCGAGAAGGCGCTGATCAGGCCGCCGTCGCGCGAGCTCAAGCCCGACGAGGTCGGCGAGATCCGCGGCGAGGCGGACGCGCTGGCGCTCAAGCGGCGCTACCACGACGACAGGGTCCACGGCGCCCGCCGCCCGCCCGGCCAGATCGCGCAGTCGGTCTATGACGCGCTCGAGCAGGCGCGCTGCGAGGCGCTGGGTGCGCGGACCATGGCCGGGGTGGCCGGCAACCTGGCGGCGGCGCTGAAGGCGCGCTGCCGCGAGCAGCGCTTCGACCAGGTCCAGGACAAGGCCGATGCGCCGATCGTCGAGATCATCAACCTGCTCGCCCGCGAGCGCCTGACCGGCGCCCGCCCGCCGGAGGGCGCGCGCACCATGTGCGATCTGTGGCGGCCTTGGCTCGAGCAGCGGATCGGCCGCGACTTCGACGCGCTGGCCGGCGAGATCAACGACCAGGCGGCCTATGCCGAGGACCTGCGCAAGCTGATCGCCCATCTCAACTTCGCCGACGAGGACGAGAACGAGGCGTCCAGCACCGAGACCGACCCCGGCGTCGACGACGCCGAGCAGGAAAACCTCGACTCGCAATCCGACGGCGAAAGCACCGACCAGCCGGTCGAGCTTTCCGGCAGCGCCGGCGAGGACGCCGAGGAGGCGAGCGCCGAGGACAGCATGGAGATCGAGCTTGACGCCCGTGACGACCCCGGTGCCGCGGGCGACGAGGAGGCGCCGGCCGAGGGCCAGCCCTGGCGGCCGCCGATGGACCGCTCGAACGTCCGCCGCAGCGGCTATCGCGTCTACACCCTCGACTACGACGAGGTGGTCGAGGCGGCCGAGCTGTGCGAGCCCGAGGAGCTTACCCGGCTGCGCAGCCATCTCGACCAGCAGCTCGCCGCCCTGCACGGCGTCATCACCCGGCTGGCCAACCGCTTGCAGCGCAAGCTGTTGGCCAAGCAGACGCGGTCGTGGGAGTTCGACCTCGACGAGGGCATCCTCGATACCGCGCGCCTGGCGCGGGTGATCACCAGCCCGAGCTACCCGCTGAGCTACAAGCACGAGAAGGAGACCACGTTCCGCGACACCGTGGTCACGCTGTTGCTCGACAACTCGGGCTCGATGCGCGGGCGGCCGATCTCGGTGGCGGCGATGAGCGCCGACATCCTGGCACGCACGCTCGAGCGCTGCGGGGTCAAGGTCGAGATCCTGGGCTTCACCACGCGCGCCTGGAAGGGCGGGCGGGCGCGCGAGCGCTGGCTGGCCGACGGCAAGCCGCCCAACCCGGGGCGGCTGAACGAGCTTCGCCACATCGTCTACAAGTCTGCCGATGCGCCCTGGCGGCGGGCGCGCAAGGGCCTCGGGCTGATGCTGCGCGAGGGGCTGCTGAAGGAGAACATCGACGGCGAGGCGCTGCTGTGGGCGCATCAGCGCCTGCTGGCGCGGCCCGAGGAGCGGCGCATCCTGATGGTGATCTCGGACGGCGCGCCGGTCGACGACTCGACCTTGTCGGTCAACTCGGGCAACTATCTCGACCGCCACCTGAGGGAGGTGATCCGTTGGATCGAGGCCGCCTCGCCGGTCGAGCTGGTGGCGATCGGCATCGGCCACGACGTCACCCGCTACTATCGCCGCGCGGTGACCATCGTCGACGCAGAGCAGCTCGGCGGCACCATGACCGAGAAGCTCGCCGAGCTGTTCGACGAGGAGGTCGGCGCATTCCAGCCGGCGGCGATCTCGCCCGCGATCGTTTGACAATCCCGGCCGCGGTGCGGGTCGCCGCGTGCGCCCTGGTGGCGCTCGTGCTTGCGGCGCCGGCGCAGGCGCGCGAGCCGATCGCCATCGACGCCCGGGCGGTGCCGCTCGATGCCGGCGACGGCGGGCGCGCGCGGGTCGGCGCGCTCGCCTGGCGCGGCGGGCTCGAGCTCCGCTCCGCCGACCCCCGCTTCGGCGGCCTGTCCGGGCTGGTCGTCGCCGCCGACGGCGCCGCGATGATCGCGATCACCGACGCCGGCAACTGGGTCGGCGCCCGCCTCGACTACGACCGGCGCGGCCGGCTCGCAGGCCTGAGCGACGCCTGGATCGCGCCGCTCAAGGACCAGGCCGGCGTCCCGCTGGCGGGCAAGACCGAAGGCGACGCCGAGGACGTCACGGCCTTGCCGGACGGCGGCTATCTGGTCGCCTTCGAGCAGCGTCACCGCCTGTGGCGCTATGCCGACGTGGAGGCGGCCGCGGCGGCGTACCCGGCGCCCGACCTCGGCGCGCTGCCCGCCAACGGCGGCATCGAGGCGCTCGGCGCGCTCGCCGACGGGCGGGTGCTGGCGCTTACCGAGGCGTACTTCATCGTCCCCGGGGGGCTGGCCGGCTGGCTGATCGGCGGCGGCCAGGCGCTGACGGTGATCTATCCGGGCGACGGCTACTTCGAGCCGACCGCGCTTTCGGTGCTCGACGACGGCCGCGTGCTGGTGCTCGAGCGCGGCTACAGCGTGGCGCTCGGGGTCAAGGGCCGCCTGATCCTGCTCGACCAGGCGTTCGGCCCCGGCGCCCGGATCGCGCCGCAGGAGATCGCCCGCTTCGAGCCGCCGCTGCAAGTCGACAATTTCGAGGGCCTGGCGGTGCGCCGCGGCGGCGACGGCGCGCTCCTGGTCTACATCGCGAGCGACGACAACTTCAGCCCGCTCCAGCGCACCTTGCTGCTGATGTTCGCGCTGGTCGAGTAGCGATCAGGCCGGGCGCCACACCGGCAGCAGCCGGATCACCGCGCGATAAGGCAGCAGCAGGGTCGCCGCCATGGCGAGCTTGACCGCATAGTCGCCCACCCCCCAGGTCACCCAGGGCAGGCCGGTGCCGGCGAAGGCGAGGCCGAAGAACAGCGCGGTGTCGAGGGCGGACGCGACCAGCGACGAGGCGAGCGGCGCCTGCCACCAGGCGAGCCGGCGCATGCGGTCGAAGATCAGCACGTCGAGCAGCTGGGCGGCGAGGAACGCGCTGCCCGAGGCGACCGCGATCCGCGTCCCCGCCGGCACCAACAGCGACAGGGCGACGCCGAGGACGAAGCCGACCAGCACCACCTGGCGCGCGCGCGCCGGCCCGAAGGCGCGGTTCGACAGGTCGGTGACCAGGAACGACAGCGGATAGGTGAACGCGCCCCAGGTCAGCCAGTCGTTGATCGGGAACCGGACGGCGATGTTCGAGGCCACCACCACCGCCACCATGGCGGCGACCGGCGCCCACAACTGCCGCAAAATCGTCATCGCCCGTGGCTGGCGCGCGGCCGGCGGCGTCAGTCGGCCTTGGCCGCGGCCTTCTCGACCTTGCTCTTCAGCCGGCGGCCGAACGGCGTCAGCTCGCGCGCGCGGGCGCTCGTCAGGTACGGATCGAGACCGCCGCGGTGCTCGACCGAGCGCAAGGTGTGGGTGGCGAGCTTGAGGCGGACCACGCGCCCCAGCGCGTCGCTGAACAGCGAGTACATCTGCAGGCTGGGCTGGAAGTGGCGCGGCGTGCGCCGGTGGGCGTGGCTGACATGCATGCCGCGCAGCGCGCCGTCCCCGGTCAGTTGACACCGTCGCGACATCCGTCCGTCCTTCGCTCAAGTCCTCGAAGCCGCGCCCCCCAAGGCGCCGGAAAGCGCCGTTTCTATGCCAGCCCGGCCGCAGGCGTCAAGGCCGGCGCCGATGTTGCCGGGCTGCGGCGTTGGCGGCACACTCGCCGCGCGCTCAGGCATAGGGACTCCATGTCGGACCGGCTCAGGCTCTACAGCGGCTTGGTGTTGCTCGTCTACGTCGTCGGGCACCTGTCCAACCACGCGCTTGGCATCGTCTCGCTGGCGACCATGGAGGCGGGCTTGCCGGTGACCATCGAGCCGTGGCGCACCGGCCCCGGCACCGTGCTGCTCGGCGGCGCGGCGCTGGTCCACATGGCCACCGCGCTCAAGTCGGTGTTCGTCCGCCGCAGCCTGCGCCTGCCCGGCTGGCAGTACGCCCAGATCGGGCTCGGGCTGCTGATCCCGCTGCTGCTCGCCGGCCACCTGATCGGCACCCGCGGCCTGGTCGAGCTGTTCGACGTCCACGGCAGCTATGCCTTCGAGCTGGCGGTGCTGTGGGTGGTGGCGCCCCAATACGGGGTGCTCCAGGTGGTGGTGCTGGTGGTGGTGTGGAGCCACGCCTGCATCGGGCTCGACGCCTGGCTCAGGCTCAAGCCGTGGTACGCGCGCACGCGGGGTCTCGCGCTGGCGCTGGCGGTGATGGTGCCGACGCTGGCGCTCGCGGGCTACGTCTCCGCCGGCATGGAGGTGACCGCGCTCGCCGCCGACCCCGCCTGGTTCAACGGCGTGTTCGCCGAGTCGAAGGCGCCGCCCGACGCGCTCCCCTTCGTCGAGACATGGATGGTGCGCACGCAGCTTGGCTTCTTCGCCCTGTTCGCCGGGCTGGCGCTGGTCCAGGCCGGGCGCGGGCTGGTCGGGCGGCGGGCGAGGCGCGCCAAGATCACCTATGTCGGCCGGCGCACGATCGATGTCCTGCCGGGTGCGACCGTGCTCGATTGCCTGCGCGCGGCCGGCATCCCGCACGCCTCGGTGTGCGGCGGCCGCAGCCGCTGCTCGACCTGCCGCATCCACATCGACGACGGCGCCGACTCTCTGCCGGCGCCCGACGGCGAGGAGCTGCGCGTGCTCAGGCGCATCTCGGCGCCGGCCTCGGTGCGGCTCGCCTGCCAGCTGCGCCCGCACGCCGACCTCGCGATCACGCCGCTCTTGCCGCCGACCGCGACCGCGGCCGACGCGTACTTGCGCGCCAGCCATCGGGCGAGCGAGGAGCGGACCATCGCGGTGCTGTTCGCTGACCTGCGCGGCTTCACCCGGATCGCCGAGGCGCGCCTGCCCTATGACGTGGTCTATGTGCTCAACCGCTATCGGGCGGCGATGGCGGACGCGATCGAGCGCGCCGGCGGGGTGGTCAACGAGTTCGTCGGCGACGGCATCATGGCGCTGTTCGGGCTCGACGGCGAGGCCGGGGCGGCGTGCCGCCAGGCGCTCGCCGCGGCGCGCCTGATGGCCGAACGCCTCGACCAGCTCAACGTCACGCTTGCCGCCGAGCTCGACGACCCGCTGCGCATCGGCATCGGCATCCATGTCGGGCCGGTGATCGTCGGCGAGATGGGCTACGCCAACCTCAAGGCGATCACCGCGGTCGGCGACGTGGTCAACACCGCGAGCCGGCTCGAGGAGATGACCAAGAGCCACGCCGCGCAGCTGGTGGTCTCCGACGAGGTCGCGAGGCTCGCGGGCGAATCGCTTGCGCTCGCGGCGACGCACCAGGTCGCCGTGCGCGGGCGCGCCGAGCCGATGACAATCCGGGTGGTCGCCGACGCCGGCGCGCTCACCCCCTGACTCGCGCGCGGGCAGGGTCGAACACGGGGTCAGCCGCCACCGTCGCCACCAGGGCGGCCCCGAAATACTCGACCGTGACCGGAGTCCCCGGCGCGGCGAGGCGCGCGGGCAGCCAGCCGTAGGCGATGAACCGGCCGGTGCTGTAGCCGAAGTTCGCGCTGGTGACGAAGCCGACCGGGCGGCCGCGGTCGAGGATCGGCTCGCCGCCCATGACCGCGGCGTGCGCATCGTCGAGGGCGAGGCAGCACAGCCTGCGCGCGATCCGGCGCTCGCGGATGCGCATGAGCGCGGCGCGGCCGAGGAAGTCGCCCTTGTCCAGGCGCACCGCGAAGCCGAGCCCGGCCTGGTAGGGGTCGTCGTCGGTGCCGATGTCGGCGCCCCACAGGCGCCGGCCGGCCTCGATCCTGAGCGAGTCGAGCGCGCCGATGCCGGCGGCGACCAGGCCGTGGGCGGCGCCCGCTTGCCACAGCGCGTCCCACAGCGCGAGCGCGCACTCGGTGGGGGCATAGAGCTCCCAGCCGAGCTCGCCGGCGTAAGATATGCGCAGCGCGCGCACCGGCACCGCGCCGACATGCAGCCGGCGCGCCGCGAGATAGGGACAGGCGGCATCCGCCATGTCGTCGTCCGGGCACGCCGCGGCGAGGACGGCGCGCGCCTTCGGCCCCCACAGGCCGAGCGCGGCGAGGCCCGAGGTCACGTCCGCGATCCGCACCGTGTCGTCGCCGGCAGCGTGGCCGCGAATCCAGGCGAGGTCGTGCATGCCCGTGGCGGCGCCGGTGACGATCAGGAACCTGTCGGCGGCGAGCCGGGTGACGGTGAGGTCGGCCATGATGCCGCCGCGCCACCCCAGCATCGCGGTGTAGACCACCGCCCCCGGCGGCCGGTCGATCTGGCTGGCGCACAGCCACTGCAGAAGGCGCGCCGCGCCGGGCCCCGAGAGCTCGATCTTGACGAACGGCGACAGGTCGAACAGCGCCACGCCGGCGCGCGTCGCCAGGTGCTCGGCGCCCTCGACCGGCGACCAGTGGCGCGCCGCCCAGCCGTTGCGCCCGGGCACGGCGAAGCGGTCGAGCAGCCCCTCGTTGGCGGCGAAACAAAGCGGGCGCTCCCATCCCGCCACCTCGACCATCTCGGGATGCAGCGCCTCGAGCCGCGCCTGGAACGGGCTCAGCCGCAGCCCGCGCGGCGCCGCGATCTGCTGGCGCGGATGGATGACGTCGTAGACCTCGACATATTGCTGGGCGCCGCGCGCGCACACATAGGCGGGCGTCCGTTGATGAGCATGGAAACGATTGGCGTCGGCGGCGTGCAGGTCGATGCGCGGCTCGCCGTCGACCAGCCAGTCGGCGAGCGCGCGCGCAGCGCCGCCGGCATGGGTCACCCACACCGCCGCGCCGAGCCACAGCCCGTCGACCTCTGTCGGCCCGAGCAGCGGCAGGCCGTCGGGCGTGAACGAGAACATGCCGTTGATCGCATGGTCGATCCGCGCATCGGCGACCAGCGGCAGCAGCGCCTTGGCCTCGGCGAAGGCGGGCGCGAAATCGGCCGCGGTGAACGGGCGCAGCGCCGTCGCGCCCAGGTCGTCGGCCTCGACCAGGCGCGGGGCGTGGCGGTAGCTGCCGATGACATAACGGTCGCCGACCTGGCGGACGTAGAGGTCCTGGTCCTGGTGGCGCAGGATCGGGTGGGCGATCTCGTCCTCTCCCGTCCCGGCGAGCGCGGGCAAGGCGGTGGTGCGGGCGAGCTGGTGCTCGACCGCGACCAGCGGCACGGAAATCCCGGCGAGCTTCCCGATCCCCGGCGACCACAGGCCGGCGCAGATCACTGCGACCTCGGTCTCGATCGCGCCGCAGTCGGTCAGCACCGCGCGCAGTCGCCCCGCCGACACCTCGAAGCCGGTGACCTCGGTCTCGCCCTGGAAGCGCGCCGCGCCCGTTGCCTCCGCCCGGCGGGCGAGCGCGCGGCACAGCCGCGGCCCGTCGGCGACGCCGTCGCCCGGCACCCACAGCCCGCCCAGGATGCGCCCGCGATCGATCAGCGGGAGTCGCGCCGCGACCTCGGCCGGCGTGATCAGCGCAGCCTCCGCCACTCCCCAGCTCCGGGCGGAGCCGAGCTTGCGGTGGAGGTCGGCGAGCCGCGCGTCGGTGGTCGCGACCTCAATGCCGCCGACCGCGCGCCAGCCGGGCGCGCCGTCGAGCCTGAGCGCGCGATAGAGACGGACGCTCATCCGCGCGAGCCGGGTGAGCAGGCGCGACGAGCTGGTCTGGAACACCAGCCCCGGCGCATGCCCGGTCGAGCCGCCGGTGTCGAACAGCGGCCCGCGGTCGAGCACGACGATGCCGTCGCGGCCACGCCGGGCGAGGTGGTAGGCGAGCGCCGAGCCGACGATGCCGGCGCCGATCACCACCACCCGCGCGCGCTCGGCCATGGCGCGCGCCGATCAATCCGACTTTGACGCCGCGCCGACCACTGCGTCGAGCAGGCGGGTCGCGGCGGCGGCGGGGCTCAAGGTGCCGCTC
>DASWHU010000279.1:0-11623 GCA_036398035.1 Alphaproteobacteria bacterium
CACCGGCCGTGCCGAATACGGCGGCACACGCGCCCGCCAACACGGTGGCGGCACTAACAATTCGCTTGCAAGACATGACTGCAATTCCTCGCCCGGTGATGTCGTCCCCGCAAACGCAACTTACCCGCGTCATGCCGTTCAAGTCTAACTGGCCTGTTGGTCGCCCAGGTTTTCGGCCCGCAAGCTGCTCTTTTGCCGCTCGTGAACCCATGATGCAGCCGATCCCGCCAAGTTGACAGGACAATCGGGGCCACCGTGCCGCTCTCCACGCGATCCGGGCCAAGAATCGCCCCTGCCCGCTCCGAGGCGCTTCGCGGATCGTCGGGGATGGCCTAGAACGCGCCCGCCGCGACATCGCTCAGCCTGACGGCGGTGTCCGGAAACGCATCGAGGATCTTCCGGTCCATGGTCACCAGCTTGACTCGGAAGCTCCGTGCCAGCGCGACAAACTCGCAGTCATACGCCGAACAGGGGCTTTGATGCGCCTGCGTGAGCACGTCGAGCGAACCCACATCATACTCCTTGTCGTGAAGAAGGGCTTCCGCCTCGGCCTGAAGGTTCAAGGCGTCCTCGAAGCTGATTAGGGACTTGCGCAGGTATAAGGCAAGCACGTTGCGCATCTCGCTGCGCCACAAGGACGGCGATCCAATCAGGGTCCGTGAGCAGGAGCTGCTCCGCCATCGCGGTGTAAGGGGACGGGAGCGCCAGAAACGCGATAATGTTGATGTCGGCGACGATCACGGCCGGCCTTCGTCTATGGCTTGCTGGATGTCCGCGGCGCCGACCGCGTGCGCATCGATCCGCGGGCGCATGCCGCGAAACCGCCTGAGGCGGTCCTCGGTGGAGATCCTCGTCGGCCTCAAGACCGTCTCGAGGCAGCGGATCAGCTCGCTGTTGACGGGCCGGCGATGTGCCCGGGCCTGCGCTTTCAGGCGCTGATAAAGATCGTCGGGCACGTTCTTGAGCGTGATGGTGGCCACCGGGAGTCCTCCTTGCGCCTTGCGAAACCATAATGTTTCATTTTGGATTCTATTCAACCGGACTTACCGCGCCGGCTTTTGGCCAATGCCAACGTCGCCGCGGCACCTCACGGCCGGCCGCGGAGGTGGCTCTGGAGCAGGGCGGCCTGGCGCGCGAGCGGCGACGGCACGAGCGTGGGCGCAAACGGGTCGAAGCGCGCGCGCTCAAGGCGGCGCCGATAGAGGCGGGCCAGCGCCAGCGGCAGCAGCGCCGGCACGGCGGGGCGCGCGACCCGATTCTCGCGCGCCGCGGCCAAGTGCTCGCCCGCCCAGCCGGCGACCTCGCGCACCGCGCTCCTCACACTCTCGGTGACACGCCCGTCGAGGACCGCGCCCGGCTCGATGCCGTGGGCGGCGAGCAGCGCCTCCGGCAGCGGACAGCGCCCCTGTCGAGCCAGATGCGGGATCGCGCGCATGAGCCCGAGCAGCGCCCAGGCAATGCCGCCCCGCCGCGCGGCCTCGCCCGCGCCCGTGACGCCGAGCGCCTGCAGCGCAAGCTCGATCAGCCGCGACGATGTCGCCGCGGCGTAAGACTCGAGCGCGGCGCGGTCGGCGAACGGTGCCGCATCCAGGTCGCGCGCGCGGGCGTCGATCAGGGCGTGCAGCGCATCGCGCGACAGCAGCTCGAGCGTGCCCGCGTGGGCGAGCGCCTGCGGCACCGGGTGGTCGCGGATGCGGCCCTGATACGCATCCTCGATGGCCTCGCGCCACCATTGCAGGCGGATCGCGCCGAGCGTCGGCTCGCTCACCATCTCGGCGGTGCGTGCGATCTCCTGGTTGAAGGCGTAGAGCGCGATCAGGCGCGCACGCCCCGGCCGGCGGGCGAACAGCGCCGTCAGGTAGCGGTCATAGTCGAGCCGGCGGAGCTCCGCCGCGCACGCCGCCGACGCCTCGCGCCCGGTCATGGCCATCGCGGCGCGGCCCGGCCGGCGCGCTAGTCGACCGCGATCAGCGCCGCCGCCACCCGCCGCCCCTCGAGCGCGAGCACGTTGAAGGTGCGGCAGGCGGCGCCGGTGGCCATCGCGTCGACCGAGATGCCCGCATCCCCGAGCCCCGCGCGCAGCGCCGGCGCAATGCGCACCGCACGCGCCCCGCAGCCGATCAGCAGCACCTCGACTCCGCTCGCCGCGCACACCGGCGCGAGGTCGTCGAGCCCGAGCTGCTGCGCATCCTGCACCGGCCACCGGATCACCCGGTCGGCGATCACGATCACCGAGCCGGCATGGCGGACGCCGGCAATCCTGAAGCCGCCCCCGCCGTAGCCTTCGATGACCAGGCGCCCCTGCTCGAGCCGCGGGGTGATATCGGCCATAGCGCCGATCAGCGACCGCCGCTGGCCGCCTCCTCGCGCGCCGCCTCGGTGCCGCGCCCGAGCTTCGCGAGCCCGAGCAGGATCAGCAGCGGCGCGGCGATGAAGATCGACGAGTAGGTGCCGACCACGATGCCCCAGATCATGGCGAAGGAGAAGTCGCGGATCACCAGCCCGCCCAGCACGTACAGCGCGACCAGCGCGAGCAAGGTGGTCAGCGAGGTCATCAGGGTCCGCGACAGGGTGTCGTTGATGCTTCGGCTCAACAGCTCGGGCAGCGGCATCTGCTTGTACTTGCGCAGGTTCTCGCGCACCCGGTCGTACACCACCACGGTGTCGTTCATCGAGTAGCCGACGATCAGCAGGATCGCGGCGACGGTGGTGAGATTGAACTCGAGCCCGGTGAGCGCGAACATGCCGACGGTGAGCGTCACGTCGTGGATCAGCGCCGCCACCGCGCCGACGCCGAACTGCCATTCGAACCGGAACCAGATGTAGACCAGCATCAGGGCGAGCGCGAACGCCACCGCCTCGACGCCGGCGACGATCAGCTCGGAGCCGACCTTGGGCCCGACGAACTCGGTGCGCCGGTAATCGACGCCGGCACCGTAGAGCTGATCGAGGCTCGCCTTGACCGCATCGACCGCGGCCAGCTGCTCCACCTCCTCGCCCCGCTGGCGCTCGATCCGGATCAGCACGTCGTCCGGCTCGCCGAACCCCTGCAGCTCGATCGCGCCGATGCCGAGCGCGGTCAGCTGCGCGCGCAACGCGCCGAGGTCGACCGGCTGCGGGGTCTTGACCTCCAGCAGGATGCCGCCGCGAAAGTCGATGCCGTAGTTGAGGCCTTGCACCAGCACCAGCACCACCGACAGCACCATCAGCGCGCCGGAGGCGGCGAAGCCGTACTTGCGCCACGCCATGAACGGGATGTCGGTCCGCTCGGGCACCAATCGCAGGCGAAACATCACCGGGCCTCCGCCGTCATACCGGCAACACTTGCGGGCGGGTCCGCTGCAGCCACAGCACGATCAGCAGGCGGGTGACCATGACCGCGGTGAACACCGAGGTGAAGATGCCGATGCCGAGCGTGACCGCGAACCCGCGCACCGGCCCCGAGCCGAACATGTACAGGATGACCGCCGCGATCAAGGTGGTCAGGTTGGCGTCGATGATCGTGCGCAACGCCTGCTGGAAGCCGATATCGACCGCCGAGAACGGCGTGCGGCCGTTGCGCACCTCCTCGCGGATGCGCTCGAAGATCAGCACGTTGGCGTCGACCGCCATGCCGATAGTCAGCACGATGCCGGCGATGCCGGGCAAGGTCAGCGTCGCCTGGAGCACCGACAACAGGGCCACGATCAGCGCTATGTTGACCACCAGCGCGACGGTCGAGGCGATGCCGAACAGGCCGTAGGTCAGGATCATGTACACGACCACCAGCGCCAGCCCGACCACCGAGGCGATCTTGCCCGCGGCGATCGAGTCGGCGCCGAGGCTCGGGCCCACGGTCCGCTCCTCGAGATAGGTGAGCGGCGCCGGCAGGGCGCCGGCGCGCAGCAGCAGCGCCAAGGTCTCCGCCTCCTGGACCGAGAAGCTGCCGGTGATCTGGCCGTTGCCGCCCGGGATCGGCTCGCGGATCACGGGCGCGCTCACCACCTTGCCGTCGAGGACGAAGGCGAAGCTCTTGCCGACATTGTCGGTCGTGATCTTGCCGAACCTGCGCGCGCCGACCGTATCGAAGCGGATCGCGACCGCGGGCCGGCCGAACTGGTCGACCGTGGTCTGGGCCAGGGTCAGGTTTTCGCCGGTGACCTCGACCCGCTTGCGCACCACGATCGGCATCTCCTGGCCCGACCCGCGCGGGTCGGGCTCGTACAGGATCTCCGAGCCCGGCGGCACTCGCCCGCGCAGCGCATCCTCGACCGGGGTCGCCTCGTCGACCATGCGGATGTCGAGGCTCGCGGTCCGGCCGATGACCTCCTTCAGCCGCTCCGGGTCGTCGAAGCCCGGCACCTGGATCAGGATGCGGTCCTCGCCCTGGCGCTGGATGGTCGGCTCGGTAGTGCCCATCTCGTCGACCCGCCGGCGGATCACCTCGATCGCCTGCTCGATCGCGTTGCGCGTGCGCTCCTCGGCCGCCGTCTCGCTCAGCGACACGGTCATCGTGGCGCCCTCGCCCCGCTCCACGACCAGGTCGCGATCGATCGCGCCGAGCAGCTTCGCGGCCGCCTCCGCGTCGGCCGGCTCGCGCAAGGTCAGCGTCACCTGCCGGCCGTTGTTGCCGAGACCGGTATAGCCGATGCGCGCGCCGCGCAACGCCGCGCGGGCGTCGTCCTCGACCGTATTCATGATCTTGGCGACCACCGCCTTGACCTCGACCTCGGCCAGCAGGTGCGAGCCGCCCCTGAGGTCGAGGCCGAGATTGATCTGCTTGCTGGGCAGCCAGCCCGGCACCGCCTCGGTCAAGGTGCGCGGCAGGAAGTTGGGCAGCGCATAGAGCAGGCCGAAGGCCGCGACGATGGCGACCAGGGCGATCTTCCAGGGCTCGAAACGAAGCATCCTACGGGCTCCGCGGAGGGGTCGGCGGCGGGGCGGTCAGGCGATCACTCCGCCTTGGCGTCGTCGTTGGCGCCGCGCGGCTCACGCCGGCCGGCCAGCTCCGCGATGGTACTGCGCTGCGCGCGCACGCGCACGTTGGGGGCGATCTCGAGCACCAGCACGTCGCTGTCGTCCTCGACCTTGGCGACGGTGGCGTGAAGCCCGCCGGCGGTGATCACCTTGTCGCCGCGCCTGAGCTCGCCGACCATCCGCCGGTGGTCCTTGAGCTTCTTCTGCTGCGGGCGGATCAGCAGGAAATAGAACACCACGAAGATCAGGACCAGCGGCAACAACTGGATCAGGCCGCTGCCGCTGCCGCCGCCGATGCCATCCTGCGCCAAGGCCGTGGAGATCAGCATATTGTCGGGGGACTCCGATGCGTTCGGCCGCTCCCACGCCGGCCGCGGGATGGCCGGACTATAGCGATCGTTGGCGCCATTGCAACTCGCCCCCCGGCGCCGCGCCGGCCCCGATTGACGCCCGGACGATCTGTGTTACCGTCCGCGCCGGCCGCCGCCCTGCGCCTGCGGGCGCCCAGCGAGACGAGGCCCGCATGACCGTCGATCGAGACCTCAAGCAGCAGCTCGAGCGCATCGCCGCGGCGCTCGACCGGCTCGCGCCCGAGGCCGCGCCGGGCAACGATCTCGATGCCGCCGACGCCTTCGTCTGGCAGCCGGACGGCCGCCGCCTGCAGCCGGTGGCCGAGGTCAGCCGGGTGCCGCTCGCGCTGCTCCGCGGCATCGACCGGGTGCGCGACATCCTGCTCGACAACACCCGTCGCTTCGCCGCCCGACTGCCGGCCAACAACGCGCTCTTGTGGGGCGCCCGCGGCATGGGCAAGAGCAGCCTGATCAAGGCGGTGCACGCGGCGGTCGCGGCCGAGACCGGCGGCGGCCTGGTGCTGGTCGAGATCCATCGCGAGGACATCGCCGCGCTCCCCACGCTACTCGACATCCTGCGCGCCTCCGCGCGCCGCTTCCTGCTGTTCTGCGACGACCTGTCGTTCGACCACGACGACACCTCGTACAAGTCGCTCAAGGGCGTGCTCGAGGGCGGCATCGAGGGCCGGCCGGACAACGTGGTGTTCTACGCCACCTCGAACCGGCGCCACCTGATGCCGCGCGACATGATCGAGAACGAGCGCTCGACCGCGATCAACCCGTCCGAGGCGGTCGAGGAGAAGGTGTCGCTGTCCGACCGCTTCGGCCTGTGGCTGGGTTTTCACAACTGCGACCAGGACACCTATCTCGCCATCGTGCGCGGCTACGCCGAGGCCTACGATCTCGGCGCCGACGCCGAGACGCTCCGTGCCGAGGCGGTCGAGTGGGCCGCGACCCGCGGCGGCCGCTCCGGCCGGGTCGCCTGGCAGTACATCCAGGACCTCGCCGGCCGCCTCGGCCAGCGAATTGCGACATGAGCGGCAAGATGCGTTCGATCAAAGCCTCAGAGTTCAAAGCCAAGTGCCTGAAACTCATCGATGAAGTCGCGGAGACGGGCGATCCGATCGTGATTACGAAGCGCGGCAAGCCGGTGGTCCAGGTGGTGCCGGCGCAGCGACGCGCAAAGCCGGCGCAGCGACGCGCAAAGACCGTGTTCGGCCTCCATAAGGGGCAGATCAAGATCCTCGGCGACATCATCGAGCCGATCGATGTCGAGTGGGAGGCCGAGCGCTGACCGCGAAAACGGCCACGTATCGGCGCCGCCCGGGCGGACCAACGGCGGAGCCCGACGCGCGCGCCTGAGCCGGTCGATCCGCCGGCGAGACTGGGGACCGAACGAAAATCCGATGGCCTGGCCCTGCCGATTTCGTGCTACCCTCCCGGCTGCCTGATGCGGCCGGGGCGGCATGGCCCGGTCGCAGAGCGAAGTCGCGTGGCCACGAGCCGCGGGGACGGAGCGGCTCATGGATGAGCCGAACCGGAAGCTCGCCGCCATTCTGAGCTGCGACGTGGTCGGTTACTCGCGCCTGATGCAGGCGGACGAGGCGGCCACGGTCGACTCGCTCAAGAAGTACCGGGCGGCGATCGGGCGCGTGGTCGCGCGGCACAAGGGCCGCGTCGTCAACGCCCCCGGCGATTCGATCCTCGCCGAGTTCCCGAGCGCGGTCGAGGCAGTCCAGGCCGCGGTTGAGATCCAGAAGAGCGTCGAGGGCCGCAACGTGGAGGTCGCGCCCGACCGGCGCATGCAGTTCCGGGTCGGCGTCAATGTCGGCGACGTGATCGAGGAGGACGACGGCACCATCTACGGCGACGGCGTCAACATCGCCGCGCGCATGGAGGCGTTGGCCGACGCCGGCGGCATCTGCATCTCGAGCGCGGTCTACGACGCGGTCGAGGGCAAGCTTGATTTCGGCTTCGACTTTCTCGGCGCCCAGCAGGTCAAGAACATCGCCAAGCCGGTCAACGTCTACCGGGTCCGCGCCGAGCCCAGGCCGGCGCAGGCCGGCCATGCGAAGTCGGGCGTTGACAGCAGAAAGGCCTTGATCGGGGTTGCCGCGGCGGCGGTGGTGGTCGCGCTCGCGGGCGTCGGCGTCTGGCAGTACCGTGCGGCCGCGCCGCCGGACGGCGACGCGCCGCCGGCGCTGGCGCTGCCCGACAAGCCGTCGATCGCGGTGCTCCCCTTTGCCAATCTTTCGGACGACCCCGAGCAGGAGTATTTCGCCGACGGGCTGACCGAGGACCTGATCACCGACCTGTCGAAGATCCCCGATCTGTTCGTCATCGCCCGCAACTCGTCGTTCACCTACAAGGACAAGCCCACCAAAGTGCAGCAGGTGGCCGCCGACCTCGGCGTCCAGTACGTGCTCGAGGGCAGCGTCCGGCGGACCGGGGATGCGGTGCGGATCAACGCCCAGCTGATCGACGCGCTGAGCGGCCACCATCTGTGGGCCGAGCGTTACGAAGGCGCCGTCGCCGGCATCTTCGATTTCCACGACCAGGTGCTGGGCCAGATCGTCGCCAACCTGGCCGTGGAGCTGGCCGGCACCGCCCCGTTCGGGGCA
Source organism: Alphaproteobacteria bacterium (assembly GCA_036398035.1). Taxonomy (GTDB): domain Bacteria; phylum Pseudomonadota; class Alphaproteobacteria; order UBA7887; family UBA7887; genus DASWHU01. Next base: position 7,928 of record DASWHU010000279.1, read on the forward strand.
GCCAGCCCTGCCGAGACCGAGGTGGTCGCGGCCTACGACGCGTTCCTGACCGGCCGCGATTTTTATCGGCGGCGAACGCCGCAGGATTACGACAGGGCCATTGCTGCGTTCGAAAAGGCGATTGAGCTTGATCCCGGCTACGGCCGCGCCTATGCCGCCCTAGCTGGCGTCTACTGGGACCTTACGACCCTGATTTGGCAGCTCGCCATCGGCACGGATTTCCAGCATGCCTACGAGCAGATGCTGGCGAATCTGGCAAAGGCCAAGGAAAGTCCGACTGCGGATGCCTATGCGGTGTCGGCCGAGATGTTGGCCAGGCACGGGCAGCACGCCGAGGCACTCGCCGATGCCGAACGAGGCATCGCGCTCGAACCCAACAACCCGGACATCCACATCAGCAAGGCCAGGGTGCTCAACGTGATGGGCCGGGCGGACGAGGCCGAGCAGAGCGCGCGCCTGGCGCTCAGGCTCGATCCCCATCACCAGCCCGACTACCTGCGCGTGCTCAGCCTGGCATTGTTTCACCAGGAACGCTACGACGAGGCGGTGCGGGTGATGGAGCGCGTGGTGGCTCGGCAGCCGGACGTGGGCGACGACTACGCGACGCTTGCGTCGGCCTACGGCCATCTCGGCCGCATGAAGGAGGCCCGGTCGGCGGTCGAGAACTTTAATGAGTTTTCTGAGAACACTACCGGCCGCCCGCTGACCGTGCAGGAACGGGGTACGTTCTGGTGGTACGGCGATATTTACAACTACGACCCCGCGTATCTCGCGCGTCTACAGGAAGGATTGCGCAAGGCTGGCGTCCCGGAGGGCCCAGGCGAACCGGGACGGCATAACGAATATCGCGCTCTCATGAGTAAGAGCAACGGCGAGTACAGTGTCGCCGGTAGCACCAAGATCGACGCCGCCGAGGCCAAAGCCCTGCATGACCGCGCCGTGACATTTGTCGATGTTCGCGGCTCGCTCAACTTCCGTCGCGGCCACATCCCTGGCGCGGAGGACCTCGGGGCAACCACCGTTCTGTCGGAGCAAACCCTGTCTGAACGTATCGGCCAGAACGACGAGGTGGTGTTTTACTGCTTCGGCAAATATTGCCCCCTTCGTGCCTATGCCTGCGCCAAGGCGCTGACCTGGGGTTACAATCGGGTCTACGATTTCGCCGGCGGCTTCCCCGCCTGGGAGGACGCCGGCTACCCGGTCGAGCAAGCGCCGGATATTTAGCGGGCGCCTTGCTCGCCTAATCGTTGGCCAAATACTCGGCCGGATCGACGGCCTCGGCGCCTTTTCTGAGCTCGAAGTGGAGCTGCGGCTCGGCGACGTTGCCGGTCTGGCCGACGCGGGCGATCACCTGGCCGCGGCTCACCGTCTCGCCGCGCCCGACCAGAAGCTCGGCGGCATGCGCGTAGGCCGAGGTCCAGCCGTCGGCATGGCGCACCAACAGTAAATTTCCGTAGCCCCTGAGCTCGTTGCCGGCATAGACGATGACCCCGTTCTCGGCCGCGCGCACCGCCGCGCCCTGAGGGGCGGCGATGTTGATGCCGTCGTTCTGGCGCTTGCCCGCCTGCGGGCCGTAGCGCGCGATCACCCGCCCCTCCGTCGGCCACAGGAAGCCGCCCTCGGCGCGCGGCGGCGGCTCGGGCACCGGGCCGGGCTTGGGCGGCGGGATCACCCGCGCCGCGGCCTGGACGGGCCCTGCCGCCTCGCCCTCCGCCGCGGGCGCGGCCGGGGCCGGCGCGGGCAATGGCTTGGCGGCGACGGCGAACGCGTCGTCGTGCGCGCGCTGCGGGCATTCCGGGCTGTGCGTCGGCGGCGGGATGCGTAGCCGCTGGCCGGGCGAGATGAGGTAGGGCTCGGCGATGCCGTTGAGCCGCGTGAGCGCCGCCATGTCGACGCCGGTGCAGCGCGAGATGCGGTAGACCGTGTCGCCCGCGCGCACCTGGTACTCGGGCAGCGCCGGCACCGCCAGCACCCGGCCGGGCTCGAGGGTGTAGGGCGGAGTCAGGCGGTTGGCCTCGATCAGGCTGCGGATGGCGACGTCCTCGCGCCGGGCGATGGCGTAGAGGGTGTCGCCGGCCGCCACCTCGGTGGTGCGCCCCGTCATGGCGGCGCCCTGGTCAAGCACCTCGACCGTCGCCGGCGGGACCGCGCGCGAGGCGATCACCGGCGCGGGCTCCGGCCACCGCTCGAGGCACCCCGCCGTCGTCGCGGCGAGCACGGCGCCAAGCGCAACCGCCCGCGCGGCGCGCCAGGCACGACTCGTTCCGACCCTGGACTCCGCGCCCACCCTACCGGCGCTCCTCGAGCGGGCCCTCGATCAGGGGCACGAACCTGACCTCGAAAATGCGCTCGCGGTGGAAGCCGTCCTTGTCCTTGCGAATCCGCACCAGCGTCTGCTCCTCGTCCGGCGGACCCATCGGCAGCACCATGATACCGCCCTCGGCCAGCTGGTCGAGCAGCGCCGACGGCGGTTCCCTGGCCGCGGCGGTGACTATGATCCGCTCGAACGGCGCCTGCTCGGGCCAGCCCGCGGCGCCGTCGCCGACCCGGGCCGTGATGTTGTGGAGGTTGAGCGCCTCGAACCGCACCTCCGCGGCCTTCAACAGCTCGCGGTGCCGCTCGATGGTGTACAGCCGCCGGCACAGCCTGGCCAGCACCGCCGACTGATAGCCGCTGCCGGTGCCGATCTCGAGCACCTTCATGCGCTCGCCGACCTTGAGCGCCAGGGTCATCCAGGCGACCACGGTTGGCTGGCTAATGGTCTGGCCGCAGCCCAATGGCAGCGCGGTGTCGTCGTAGGCGCGGTCGGCGAGCCCCGCGGGCACGAACAGCTCGCGCGGCACCGCCTCGATCGCCGCCAGCACCTCGCGGTCGGTGACGCCGGCGCGCCTGAGGCCTAGGATCAGGCGCGCCTTGCGTGCGGCAGGGTCTTCCATGAACCGCCTCCGCAGCTCACGCCAGCGCGGCACCGAGCGCGACACAGGTCTCGTGGTGGGTGAGGTCGAGATGGAGCGGCGTGACCGAGATCTTGTGGGCATAGATCGCCGACAGGTCCGAGCCCTCCAGGGTCGGCTCCTCGGTGCGCGCCGAGTCGATCCAGTAATAGGGCCGCCCGCGCGGGTCGTTGCGCCGCTCGAGCTTCGAGCCCGGCTTGCGCCGGCCCTGGCGGGTGACCGCGACGCCCTCGACGCGGTCGGCCTCGACATCGGGGAAGTTGACGTTGATCAGCACGTTGGCCGGCCAGCCGTGGGCGACCAGGCGGCGGATCAGGTCCGGCGCGTGGTGCTCGGCGGTGTGCCAGCGCGTCCGCCCCGAGCCGCTGCGGTTCTGGCTCAGCGCGATCGCCGGGATGCCGAGCAGCGAGGCCTCCATCGCCGCGGCGACGGTGCCCGAATAGGTGATGTCCTCGCCCAGGTTGCCGCCGCGGTTGATCCCCGACAGCATCAGGTCGGGGCGCCTGTCGGTCATCAGCTCGAGCACCGCGAGCAGCACCGAATCGGTCGGCGTGCCGGACACCGCGTAGGCGCGCTCGCCGCGCTTGCGCAGGCGCACCGGCTGGGCGAGGGTGAGCGAGTGGGCGGCGCCGCTGTTGTCGCTTTCCGGCGCGACCACCCAGACGTCGTCGGTGAAGCCGCGCATGATCTTCTCGAGCAGCGCCAGCCCCGGCGCCTGGATGCCGTCGTCGTTCGACAGCAG
>DASWHU010000280.1:0-1796 GCA_036398035.1 Alphaproteobacteria bacterium
CGGTGCGATCGCCGGCGGCGTGGTCGGCGACTACCTGACCACGAGGGACAAGGAGCTGGCCGGGCAGACGACGACCACCGCGCTCGAGACCCAGCCCGCCGGCACGCAGTCCACGTGGCAGAACCCGGACAGCGGCAACAGCGGCAGCATCACCATCAACGACACCTTCGAGAAGGCCGACGGCACGCCGTGCCGGCACTTCACCCAGACCGTGAACGCCGGCGGCGAGACCAATTCCGGTGTCGGCACCGCCTGTCGGGCGGCCGACGGGACCTGGCAGATCGAGGGCTAGCCGCCGCTGCCGGCGAGCTCGCCGCGCACGATGGCCGCGCCGTCGGCCATCGCCCGCATCTTGGCGAACGCCACGTCGCGGCGCAGGTATTTGAGGCCGCAGTCCGGGGCGATGATCAGGCGCTCGGCGGCCACGTGCGGCAGCGCGCGGCGGATGCGGGCGGCGACGGTCGCAGGCGTCTCGACCGCCATGTCCGACAGGTCGAGCACGCCGAGGATGATGGTCTTGGTCGGCAGCTCTTCGAGCACCGCGCAATCGAGCGCAGACTGCGCCGTCTCGATCGAGATCTGCTGGGCGCGCGACTGCTCGAGTTCGGGCAGGAACGAGTAGGCGGGCGGGCGCCGGTGTATGATCGCCGCATAGCCAAAGCAGATGTGGACGGCGGTCGGGCCGGCGACGCCGTCGAGTGCGCGGTTCAGCGCCTCTAGGCCAAAGGCGCGCGCCTGCTCCGGGCGCGCCTGCATGTAGGGCTCGTCGATCTGGACGATGTCGGCACCGGCGGCGAACAGGTCCTTGATCTCCGCGTTGACCGCCGCCGCGTAGTCGAGCGCGAGCTCACGCTCGCTGGCGTAGACGTCGTTCTGCGCCTGCTGCGATAGGGTGAACGGGCCGGGGACGGTCATCTTGACCAGGCGGTCGGTGTTGGCGCGCAGGAACTTCAGCGCCTCGACCTCGACCGGGTGCTTGCGCGAGACCCTGCCGACCACGCGCGGCACCGGGTTGGGGTGGCCGCTGCGGTCGAGCGCGGTGCCGGGATTGTCGATGTCGACGCCCTCGAGCGCGGTCGCGAACCGGTTGGAGTAGCTCTCCCGGCGCATCTCGCCGTCGGTGATGATGTCGAGGCCGGCGCGCTCCTGGTCGCGGATCGCGAGCAAGGTCGCATCGTCTTGCGCCTCGTCCAGGAACTCGGGCGCCACCCGCCACAGCTCGCGCGCGCGCACCCGCGGCGGGAAGCGCCCGACAAGGCCGGTCCGGTCGATCAGCCACTCGGGCTGCGCGTACGACCCGACCAGCGAGGTCGGCAGCAGCTTGGCCATGGTCTTCCCCCTTCGCGGACCCTCCGCACCGACCCGCGTACAATGCTCTTCGACCTCGGGCTATGGCAACGCGTCGCTGCCGCCCGACCTCGCGCCCGTGTCACGGAACGGGTCGCGGTGCGCCAGGGCGGCGATGATCGCACGCTTGCGCTCTTCCGTGTAGTCGAGCCAGCCGGCAATCTCCTCGAGCGTCCGCCGGCAGCCCTCGCACAGCCGGGTGCGCGGGTTCAGCCGGCAGACGCCGGTGCATGGCGAGATCACGGGTTCGGTCACCGGCTCACCTCATAGCCGGCGTGCGCTGAAAAGAAAAGGCGGCGACCCGAAGGCCGCCGCCTCGACGCGAGTTTGGTGCCGAGATCAGGCCTCGGCCATCGCCGCCTTGATCGCCTCGGGCGTGATCGGCAGCTCGCGCACGCGCGCGCCCAGCGCACCCGTGTAGCGAGCGCGTCCAATAATGGTAATCCTTG
>DASWHU010000281.1:0-19559 GCA_036398035.1 Alphaproteobacteria bacterium
CGGGTCATCGCCGGCGAGTAGCCCCGTGAGCAGCGCCCGTCCAAGGAGCACACCGACGCCTGCCGCCGCAGCCTCTTCAAGCAGCGGGGCATCGGTCTGGCGCACGAGCGTATAGTCGTCGTGGGTGAGAATGAAGTCGAAGCGCCCGCTCGCAATGGCGCGTCGGTGGAAGTCGCGCCCGTACACCGCGAGGCCAATCGCCCGCAGCTTGCCCTCATCCCGCAGCCGCTCCAACTCGTCCACGGTGCCGCCAGGGGCGAGCACGGTGTCCATGTCGACATGATACACGCCGTGGACCTGCACAACAGCAATGGCGTTGAGCCCTAGGAGTCGCAGGCTGTTCTCAACCGTCCAGCGCGTTGCGGCCGCCGAGAAGTCTCCCTGACGGTCCGGGTGGTTCCCCACCTTGGTGCACAGATGCACCCCAGGTGGAAGGCCGCCAAGCGCGGCCAGCGCGCTGCCCAGGCGTCGTTCAAACGGGCCGTAAGAGGGAGAATTATCAATGTAATTGATGCCCAGCGCCAGCGCGCGGTGAATCGTCTGCGCTGCCGCCTCTTCGGACACCGCTCCGTACCGGTCACCCAGGCCCGCACCACCGAGAGAGAGAATCGTGACGTCTATGCCAGACCGCCCCAATCGCCGCACAGCAAGGGGTGAGGTTCGCGCCGCAGAAGCACTCAATCCATTCGACATGGCTCTGTCAGATCTTTCTCCTCCGCTTTGCACAGGCCCCCCCGACTTGATCATGTCGTATGATCGGCGTCCGATCGATGTACGGCAGCTCCGTCGGCTCGTCACCCGCACGGCAGCGGGCGTACCTCCGCCGCTCCGGTCTGGAGGTTACTTCAGTAGGAATCCCGCTTGCCCAGCGGTAACCCATTGTTTCGTCGCAGGCTGCTCCTGTCAAGATTACCGGAGTTTCGACCGCTGAAACCATGACCACGTGCGAAAGGCGAAGGTGTCAGGCAGCAGACGATCACACTGCCGGTAATGCCCGGAAAGAAAACGCTACCGAAACCGGACTGATACTCGAGAATAGCGGTTAACGAATCGATCCCCCGCGGCACCGTAGACGACATACGAGCGGTGCTGGCGCCCGACTGGCAACGAAACTCGGCCTCGCCGCGCGGGTCGGCACCACCGCCTTCGCCGACGCCCCGAAGACCGGCGCCGGCCATTACGCCACCGCGATGACCGTGTGGGTGGTGATCGCGCGCGACCCGGCGGAGCTCGACGCCCTCGGCCTCGGCGACCAGTGGCACGCGCTGCCCGCCGCTGACGGCGCCCCGCCGTGGACCGACGACTACTCCAACATCCTCGAGGCGATCCGTTGGCGCGGCACCGACTTCACTGTCCGCTAGCGGCAGCTGGAGCGGGCGACCGGGATTGAACCGGCGACATTCAGCTTGGGAAGCTGACGTTCTACCACTGAACTACGCCCGCGCACTGTCGCCATTCTCGGCAAGGCTGGCGGATTGCCGCCCCGGTGGTTACTCAGCTAGCCCGACGATTCCAGCGCCGCGCGCACGGACGCCAGCGGCAGCACCAGCCGGAGGGCATCGTCGAGCAGGCATATTGCGTCGTTTTTCTCGTACCAGGCCGCGGCCTGCTCGTTTTTCGCATCGACCAGGAGTATGACGGCGCCACTCAGCTCGGAGACTGCAATCGCGCGCTTCGCGGCGCAAAGAAGCAGTTGACGCCCCAGTCCGAGCCCTTGGCAGGACAGATCGCACGCCAGCCTCGCCAGGCGCACGGCCGGTACCGGATACCGAGGGAGGCCGTGGACCAGGCTCTCAGGCAGATTGGTAAACTCCACATGGGCGTTGCAGAGGCTGTAGTAGCCGAGAACACGTCGTGGGTTGTCGTCAGGCACGGCCACGAACGTGGTGACGTAATGCAAGTCATGATTTTGACGCGCGTACCGAGCGAGATACTCGTTGAGGTCCGGTACGCCGCAATCGAACTCGCCACGGTCGTGATCACGCGCGACCGCTTTCTCGTGCCAGCCAGGTAGCGACGCCACCTAGCCCCGAGAGGCTTTGATTGCCTTGAGCAGTCCCTTGGACAGCTTGGGAGGGTCCTTCAGGAGCGCCGCCACGCGCTTGCTGTCGCGCTCAGACAAGACGACGCATTCGTCGCTGCGTGGGCGGCGAGAGAACCACGAGCTCGCCCGGCTAAACGCGCGTTCCGCCCTCTGCATCAGGGCCGTCATTGTCCCGTCTCCGAAACCATGGCGTCAGACCCGGCACGCAACCGCTTGGCTGAGAGCGGCGCGTTCGCACTAGGTTCACACTAGATATACCTACCAGGTGCCGGCTTTCAACATGGGACGAGGCCAATCACGCCCCGGCGGCGTCGCACCTCGCATCATTCCGCGCCGGCCAATTGATCCGACGTGTCCAACTAACGTGCTGATTTTATTGAAGGTGCGCAGGGACACGACCGCGGTCCGCCGACCGAGCCCCGCCGTGGACCGACGACTACTCCAACATCCTCGAGGCGATCCGCTGGGGCGGCACCGACTTCGCCCGCCGGGACCGGTAGCGGGGGGCAGTGGAGCGGGCGACCGGGATTGAACCGGCGACATTCAGCTTGGGAAGCTGACGTTCTACCACTGAACTACGCCCGCAGCCGTGGCGAGTCTCGACGCCTGCGGCAACGAAGTAAAGCCGGAATCGTCGCCCCTCGGCCCGGTTCACGTCCGCTTGAGCGTGCCTGCGTCGCAGTTGACAAAACCCGGCCGGCCCGTACCGTCGCTGCCGAGGCGGCGCCCGTGGTGGCCGTCCATCGCCCGGGTCACGACCACAGGAAGAGGCGCCGTCATGCCATCCGCCGCCCCGCTCGCCAAGCCCACCCTCGATCCGGCCAAATTCCGCGATCAGCGCCTGACCGCGAAAGGCGAGCGCCGCGCCCATGTTCGGCTCGATGCCTTGCGCACGCTGTGGTTCAACACCGGGACCTTGTGCAACCTGACCTGCGCCGCGTGCTACATCGAGTCGAGCCCGACCAACGACAGCCTGGCGTATCTGTCGCTCGCCGAGGTGCGGGGGTTCCTCGACGACATCGCCGCGCACGACCTTGCCACCGGCGAGATTGGCTTCACCGGCGGCGAGCCGTTCATGAACCCCGCGTTCCTCGACATGGTCGAGCTGTGCCTCGAGCGCGGCTTGCGGGTGCTGGTGCTGACCAACGCCATGCGGCCGATGATGAAGTGCGCCGACCGCCTGCTGCCGCTCGCCGGCCGCTACGGCGGGCGCCTGGTGCTGCGCGTGTCGCTCGACCACTACACCGAGGGCCTGCACCAGACAGAGCGCGGCGCCCGCAGCTGGGGCCCGGCGATCGAGGGCCTGCAATGGCTGCATCGCCACGGGTTCACGGTGCACGTCGCGGGGCGGCTCAAGTGGGGCGAGCCCGAGGCCTCGATGCGCGCCGGCTACGCCCGCCTGTTCGCGCGCCTCGGCGTCGGCGTCGCCGCCGACGACCCCATCCAGCTGGTGCTGTTCCCCGAGATGGACGAGCACGCCGACGTGTCCGAGATCACCGAGGCCTGCTGGGGCACCCTCGGCGTCGAGCCGGGGACCATGATGTGCGCCCACTCGCGCATGGTGATCAAGCGCAAGGGCGCCGCCCGGCCGGTGGTGGTGCCCTGCACCCTGCTCCCCTACGACGCCCAGTTCGAGCTCGGCGCCAGCCTCGCCGAGGCGGCCGGCTCGGTATTCCTCAACCACCCGCATTGCGCCCGCTTCTGCGTCCTCGGCGGCGGCTCGTGCAGCGCCGCTTGAGCCTGCCGCCGGGCCGAGGCCCGGCTGGACAAGCCTGGCGCCTTGGCGCACCCTTTGTGACGGGTTTCGAGGAGCTTGACCACAGATGGCGCAGGCAGCAGACGACGGCCCGTCCTACGCGGCGACCACGCGCGCGGTCCGGATCACCGTGACCCCTTTCTATCTGGCCGACCAGTCGTCGCCCGACAACCACCATTTCGTGTTCGCCTACCAGATCCGGATCGACAACCAGCGCCAGGATACGGTTCAACTGCGCTCGCGGTACTGGCGCATCACCGACGGCAATGGCCGTGTCCAGGAGGTGCGCGGCGTCGGCGTGGTCGGCGAGCAGCCGAGGCTCGCGCCAGGCGAGAGCTTCGAGTACACCAGCGGCACGCCGCTGGCGACCGCGAGCGGGATCATGGTCGGCACCTACCAGATGGTTACCGACGCGGGCGAGCCCTTCGAGGTCGCCATCCCCGCCTTCTCGCTCGATGCGCCGGACGCCGGCAGGCGCTTGAACTGAGCCACCCCGCGGGCGCACGCTTGCTCAATCGCGAGGCCAGACCAGAATGAACGAGATCCTCCGAACCCCGTCCGGCGCCGTCGCCGAGCCCGCCCGCCCCAGCCGCCACGCGGCCGAGGACGCCGTGCGGACGCTGATCCGCTGGGCCGGCGACGATCCCGGTCGCGAGGGCCTGCTCGGTACGCCGGCGCGGCTGGCGCGCGCCTATGAGGAGTTCTTCTCCGGCTATGGCGAGGATCCGCAGGACGTCCTGGCCCGCACCTTCGAGGAGGTCGACGGCTACGACGAGATGGTGGTGCTGCGCGACATTCGCTTCGAATCGCACTGCGAGCATCACATGGCGCCGATCATTGGCGTCGCCCACGTCGCCTACCTGCCCGACCATCGCGTGGTCGGGATCAGCAAGGTTGCCCGTGTGGTCGACATTTATGCGCGCCGGCTGCAGATCCAGGAGAAGATGACCGTCCAGATCGCCGACGCGATCGACACGGTGCTCAAGCCCAAGGGCGTGGCAGTGGTGATCGAGGCGACCCACCAATGCATGACGACGCGCGGGGTGCACAAGCCGGGCGTGACCATGACCACCAGTCGGATGATCGGGGCGTTCCGCGACGACCCCACCACCCGGCGCGAGTTCCTGAGCATGATCCGCCTGCCGGAGTAGCTCCTCCGGCAGCGGCGCACCATCATCGCCGCCCCTGATCGCGGCGATCACCACTACCGGCTCCAGTTCGGCCGATTACGGCGCCTGGGGCACGCTGCCGGCGTCGATGTTACTCGGCCGCTTCGAGCTGTTTACGGTGCAGGTCCTGTTCCTGCCCAATTTCTGGCGCCGCTGACCGGCGCCGCCGCAGGCTGAGGTCGTCCTGGATCGCGACCAGCGCCGGCACCACGATCAGGACCAGGATCGTGGTCGCGAGCAGCCCGAACACCAGGGTCAACGCCATCGGCTTCAGGAACTGCGCCTGCAGGCTGGTCTCGAACAACAGCGGCGTCAGGCCGCCGATGGTGGTCAGCGATGTCAGGATCACCGCGCGCAGGCGGTCGCAGGCGCCTTGGACGATGGCGCCGTGGACCGGCTCGCCGTTGCCCAGCCGCTCGTCGATCGTGCTCACCAGGATGATCGAGTCGTTGACCACGATCCCCGACAGGCCCAACAGGCCGATCAGGCTCAGAATGGTCAGGTCGAAGCCCAGGGCCATGTGCCCGAATATTGCGCCGACCAGAGCGAACGGGATGATCGACATGACGATGATCGGCCGGCTGAAGCTCGCGAACACCCAGGCCAGGATGATGTAGATTGCGCTCAGGCCGGCGACCGCACCGGTCTTCATGTCGCCGAGGGTCTTGCCCTGCTCCTCGGCCTTGCCCGCGAAGCGGAAGCCGACGCCGGTGCGCGCCTTGAGCTCGGTTAATGGACCGGCGCCGAGCGCGCCCACCAGCTCGGTCGGGTTGGTCCGGGACTCATCGATCTCGGCGGCCACCGACACCTCGCGGGCGCCGTTCTCGCGGCTGATGACCGCGAAGCCGCGGGTCTCGCGCACGTCGACCACCTGGCTCAACGGCACTTCGGCGCCGCCAGGCGCGCGCAGGTACAGGCTCTCCAACGAGCCCGCGCTCACCGACTCGCGCGGCAACTGCACGCGCACCAGCACCTCTTCGTCGCCGCGCGCGAAACGGCGCGCGATCGCGCCCTCGAACGCGTCGCGCACCTGGCGGCCGACCCGCTCGGTGGTAAAGCCGAGCGCGCGCCCGCGCGGGGTTACCTCGAGCACCAGCTCCTGCTTGCCCCACGGCAGGTCGTCGCCGATGTCGCTGACGCCGGGGTAGCGGGTCAGCAGGTCGCGAAGATCGAGCGCCGCCGCCTTCAGCACCGGCGGCTCGGCGCCCGACAGCCGGATGTCGAGGTCGCGCCCCGGCGGCCCGCCCTGGCGTTCCTGGACGGTCAATGTCTCGAGCCCGGCCAGCGGTTCGATCTCAGCCCGCCATGCCTCGATCAGCTCGCCCGTGCGGACCGCGCGCAGCTCGGACGGCACCATCTCGACGATCATGCCGCCCAGATGGTCGCCGTTGGCTTGCTGGGTCTCGCCGCGACCGCCGACCGGGACGCCGATTTTGGCAAGCGCGAACCGGACCAGCTCCTCGCCGCCGCCAAGCCGCGCATCCGCCGTTTTCAACGACCGATCGAGCTCCGCGATCATCGCCTCGCTCTGCGCGCGCGGCGTGCCGGGCGCGAAGCTGAAGTTCGCGTACACGACGTCGGACTCGGGCGAGGGGAAGAACACGAACTGGATCCGCCCGCCGATCACCAACCCGACCGAGACCAGCAGCATCGCGACCGTCGCGCCAATGGTGGCGTAACGCCAGCGTACGCACATGGTCACGAAACGGCGGAACGGGCCGTCGCGGAACGCCTCGAAGCCGGCATTGAACCGTCGCCTCAGCCGCGACGCCCGCGCCGGGTCGCCGGATAGCACGCCGCGCATGTGCCCGGGCAGCACCAGGAAGCATTCGATCAGGCTGGCGATCAGCACCGCCACCACCACCAGCGGGATCGCGCGCAGGATCTGGCCAATGATGTCCGACACCAGGGCAACCGGCACGAACGCGGCAATAGTGGTCAGCGACGCCGCCATCACCGGCGGCAGCATCCGCCGCGCTCCCGCTTCCGCGGCATCCGGCCCGGGCATCCCGGCCAGCCTGCGCGCCAACGCATGCTCGCCGACCACGATCGCGTCGTCGACGATGATGCCCAGCATCATGATCAGCGCGAACAGGCTGACCATGTTGATCGACTGCCCGGTCGCCAGCATCACCGCCAGCCCCGCCAACACCGACACCGGAATGCCGGCCGCCACCCAGAACGCGACGCCCGCGCTCAGGAACACGAACAGCACCCCGACGACCAGCACCAGGCCGCTCAGGCCGTTGCGCAGCAAAAGGTTGATGCGGTCACGAATCAGGCTGGCGGCGACGTCGTACTGGATCACCGACAAGGTCGGCGGCAGGGTCGGGCGCAACCTTTCGAGATAGCCCTTGACGATGCCGGCGAGCTTGAGCGCGTCGTTGCCGATCGCACGCTGGATATGAAGCTCGACCGCAGGCATGCCGTCATGCAGCGCGATCGGCTGGCCGTCCTCGAAGCCGTCGCTCAAGGCGGCAATGTCCGCGAGCCGGATCTTCTCGCCGCTGTCGAGAGCCTTGACCTCGAGTCCGCCGAGCGACTCGGCGTCACGCATGAGGCCGAGGCTGCGGATCTGCTGCTCGGCACCGCCGCGCGTATCGCCCGAGGGCAGGTCCAGGCTGCTTTCGCCGATCACCGCCGCCACCTCGCCCAAGGTGAGGTCGAGCCGCAGCAGCGTCGCCTCGTCGATGTCAACCCACACCTCCTCGTCGCGCGCGCCGAACAGGGTGATCTTGTCGATGCCTTCCGCCAGCAGCTCCTCGCGCATGCGCTTGGCGATCGCTTTCAGCGACGCCTCCGGGAACGGGCCCGAGACCACCAGCCGGCTGACCGTGTCGTAGTGGGCGATGCGCTTGATCACCGGCTGCTCGGCGTCCTCGGGCAAGGTGGTCACCTGCGACACCGCGTTCTCGACCGCCGACAGGGCGCCCTGCATGTCGGCGTTGGGCTCGAACTCGATCGCGATCTGGCCGACGCCCTCCCGCGCGGTGCCGAGCACGGTCTTGACGTCGTCGAGGAAGCGCAGCTCTGGTTCCAGTGCCTCGACGATGTTGGCCTCGACGTCGGCAGCGCTCGCCCCCGGCCAGTCGATGCTGACGGTGATGAAATCGACCTCGAAGTCGGGGAAGAACTGGGTGTTGTGAAATTTCAGCGACAGCGCGCCGGCGACGATCATCAGGATCATCACCAGGTTGGCCGCGGTCCGATGGCGGGCGAACAGCCCGATCAGGCCCTTGCCCTCGCTGTTCACCGAACGGCTACCTTGACGCCCGGACCGATTTCGGTGAACCGGGTGATGGCGATCTCTTCGCCGGCGGCGATCTCGCCGGTCACCAGGACGTCCTCGCCGACGCGCCTGAGTTGCGCCACGGCGCGCGGCTCGAGGCGGCCGTCGACCACGGCGTAGACCGTGCTCTCACCGTGCAGTGCCGTCGCCGGCAGGCGCGCCACCTGGCGGAACAGCCGGTCGGGAACCATCACCTCGACGAATGCGCCCGGCCGCAGCATCCGCAGACCTTCGGCGCCGCCCCGGACCCGCGCGTACAGGGTCACGCCGCCGGTGGTCGGGTCGATCTCGCTGCCCAGGCGCGCGATCGCGGCGGGGAAGGTGAGCGCCCGGTCGCCGACCCGCCAGACCACGCGCGCGGTGCGCTCGGGCGCGCCGTCCGCGGTTGCGAACAGGCGGCCGAAGTCGTCCTCGCTGATATGGAACCGGGCTTCGAGGCGGCTTGGGTCGATCAGTCGCGCGACGCGGTCGCCCACGCCCAGACGCTCGCCAGGCTGCGCCGCGGTATCGGCCAGATAGCCGTCGAACGGTGCCTTCAGCATGGTGTCGTCCAGCGCCCGCTGGGCGCGGGCGAGAGCGGCGTCCAGGCGGGCGAGGACCGCGTTCTGCTGCTCGATCTGCGCTTCGAGCGCGCCGATCGCCTGGCGATGCAGGATCAATTCGGCCTCGGCGCGGCTGAGCGTGAGGCGCGCCTCGTCGAGGCCGCGCTCCGAGACCGCCCCGCCGAGCAGGGACTCGCGGCGTTCGACGTCGCGGCGGTTGATCGCGACCTGGTTCTCGGCCTCGCCCCGCATCGCCCGCTCGGCGTCGAGCCGCCCCGCCATCTCGCCCCGTCGCGCGCGCGCCTCGTCGAGCTGGGCGCGGCGCTCGATCAGGTCCTGCTGATAGTCGAACGGGTCGATAATGACCAGCGCGTCGCCGCCCGCCACCTCGCCGCCGTCGACGAAGCCGTCGGCGACGCTCTGGACCTCGCCCGCGACCAGCGCCCGCAGGCTCACTTCGCGCCCGGCGACCACTTCGCCGTAGACCCTGAGCTCGGGCTGGACGTCCGCGAACGCGACCGTCGCCGTCTCGATCAGCCAGGAGCGTTCCTCGGCCGCCTTTTGCGGCGGCTCGGGCCTGGTCGCGCGCAGCCAGCCTGCCGCGGCGATCCCCGCGCCGATCAGGAGGACAGGCACCAGGGCTTTGAGAAATTTACGCAAATTCCGGTGTCCCGAGCCGCTAAACCCACAACATAGGGGCCGCGCCGGAAGCGTTCAATCAGTCGTTCGACTCCGGCTCCGAGAGCCGCCCGGCAAGGCTCGCCTCGAGCAGCCTCCGAGTATAGGCATGGCCGACCGCGCCGGCCTCGAGCGCGCCGACCGGCAACGTCTCGACGATCCGCCCCGCCCGCATCACCGCCACCCGGTCGCACAGCTCGGCGACCACCGCCAGGTCGTGGCTGACCAGCAGGTAGGTGAGCCCGCGCGCGCGCCGGAGCGCACCCAGCAATGCCAGGATCTCGGCCTGCGTCGAGGCATCGAGCGCCGAGGTCGGCTCGTCGAGCAACAGCACCGCCGGCTCGAGGGCGAGCGCACGGGCGATGGCCACGCGCTGGCGCTGGCCGCCTGAGAGCTGGTGGGGAAACCGGAACGCCGTCTCCGGCCCGAGCGCGACCCGGGCGAGCGCCTCTGCGATGCGCGCGGCCCCGGCATCGAGGCCGTGCAGGCGGAGCGGCTCGGCCAGGGTCTCGTGCACCGTCTTGCGCGGATGAAGCGAGCCGTAGGGGTCCTGGAACACCATCTGCAGCGCGCGCGCCGCTGCGCCACGGGCAACTCCCGCACGGGTTTCGCCGCAGACCCTGATCTCGCCGCCTTGCCCCGCAACCAGGCCCGCGATCGCGCGCAGCACCGTCGACTTGCCCGAGCCCGACTCGCCGACCAGGCCGAGCGCCTCGCCCGCCGCCACCGACAGGTCGACGCCGCGTACCGCCTCGACCAGCCGGCCGGCGCGGCGGAAGCCGACCGCGAGCCCGCGCACCTCGATCACGGCGCGGCCCTTGCGTGTGCGCCGGCGAGCAGCCGCGGCCGGGCGGCGAGCAGCGCGCGGGTGTAGGGGTGGCGGGCCTGGTCAAGCGCACCGGCGGCGAGCGCCTCGACGATCCGCCCCGCCTGCATCACCAGCACCCGGTCGCAGAACCGCCCGACCAGATGCAGGTCGTGGCTGATCAGCAACAGCCCCATGCCGCGCGCCGCGACCAGCTCGTCGAGCACACGGAGCACGCCGGCGCGCGCGATCACGTCGAGCGCCGAGGTCGGCTCGTCGGCAATCAGCACCTCGGGCTCGGCCGCCAGCATCATCGCGATCATCGCCCGCTGGCCGAGGCCGCCCGACAGCTCGTGCGGATAGGCACGCCAGACGCGCGCCGCATCCGCCACATGCACCGATTCAAGCAGCGCGAGGCCACGCTGGCGGGCCGCGCGCGCATCCACCCGGGCGTGGGCGCGCACGGCTTCGGCAATCTGGGCGCCGACCGTCATCACCGGATCGAGCGCGTGGCGGGCGTCCTGCAGGATCATCGCCATGCGCCGGCCGCGGAATTGCCGCAGGCGCGCGGGCGAGGCGCCGGCGAGCTCGTCAGGCCCGAGCGCGATCCGGCGCGCGCGCACGCCTGCACCCGCCGGCAACAGCCCGAGCAGCGCGCGCCCGACCGTCGACTTGCCGGCCCCCGACTCGCCGACCAGGCCGAGCTTCTCGCGCCCGAGGCTGAAGCCCACCCCATCCAGCACCGGCACGGGCCCGCCGCGCGACGGCAGCGTCACCGACAGGTCGTCCACCACCAGCAGCGGCGCCTCGCCCGCGTTGCCGGTCATGCGTGCGGGTCCAGCACGTCGCGCAGCCCGTCGCCGAGCAGGTTGAAGCCGAGGCTCACCACCAGGATCGCGCAACCGGGGGCCGCCACCACCCACCACTGGTCGAACAGATATTCGCGCCCGGCGGCGATCATCGCGCCCCATTCGGGCGCCGGCGGCCTGGCGCCGAGCCCGAGAAAGCCGAGTCCCGCGGCGGTCAGGATGATTCCCGCCATGTCGAGGCTCGCCCGCACCACCAGCGAGCTCACGCACAGCGGTATGATTTGGCGGCGAATGATATGCCAGGCACCGGATCCCTGCAGGCGCGCGGCATCGACGAACTCGGCGCTGCGCGCAACCAGGGCCTCGGCGCGCGCGACGCGCGCATAGACCGGCCACGATGTAAGCGCGATCGCGAGCACCGCGTTGTCGATCCCGGGCCCGAGCGCCGCCGCCAGCGCCAGCGCCAGGATCAGCCGCGGGAACGCGAGAAACACGTCGGTGAGCCGCATCAGGGCGACGTCGGCCCAGCCGCCGAGATAGCCTGCGACGCAACCGAGCACGAGCCCGAGCGGGGCGCTGATCGCGGCTACCAGGGCGACGATGACGAGTGTCACGCGCGCGCCCCAGATCAGCCGCGAGGCGATGTCGCGGCCGAGCTCGTCGGTGCCGAGCCAGTGCACGGGCCCCGGCGGCGCAAGCCGCCCCGCGAGCTCCTGCGCCTGCGGGTCGTACGGCGCCAGGTACGGGGCGAGCGCCGCAACCGCGACCAGCAGCACGATCACCGCCAGGCCGGCCGCAGCCAGCGGGTTGCGCGCGATCTCGCCGGTGCGCGACCGGGCGCGCGCGAGTCGTGCCGCAATCACCGAGCGCGGCATCGACGCGGCGCGCTCGGCCTCCGCCGTCATTCCACCCTCGGGTCGAGCAAAGTGCCGATCAGGTCGGCGAGGAGGTTGAGGCCCAGGAACACCAGCCCGATCACGATCGTGCACCCGAGCACCGCGTTCATGTCGGCGTTGAACAGCGAGTTGGTGAGGTAGCTGCCGAGCCCGGGCCAGGCGAACACCGTCTCGGTCAGCACCGAGCCCTCGAGCAAGCTGCCATAGGCGAGCGCGACCACGGTCAACAGCGGTACCAGGGCGTTGCCGAGCGCGTGCCGCCACACCACCCGCGCCTCCGACAGACCCTTGGCGCGGGCGGCCAGGATGTATTCCTGGCCCAGCTGCTCGATCATGAAGCTCCGCGTCATGCGCGCGATGTAGGCCATCGAGAACAGGCCGAGCACGCTTGCCGGCAGCGCCATGTGGGCGAGCGCGTTGCCGAGGATCACCCACTCGCCGTCGAGCGGCGCGTCGATCAGCAGCAAGCCGGTCACGGGCGTCACCAGGTCCTCGTAGAACACCTCGATCCGCCCCGGCCCGGCCGCCCAGCCGAGCTCGGCGTAGAACACCAGCAGCAGGATCAAGCCCAACCAGAAGGCGGGCATCGAATAGCCGAGCAACGATGTTATCCGGATCACCTGGTCCGGCCAGCGCCCGCGATGGGCGGCCGCAATCACACCCGCCGGCACGCCGAGCGCCAGCCCAAGTGCGAGCGCGACCGTCGCCAGCTCGATGGTCGCCGGGAAATAGCGGCCGATGTCCTCGATCACGGGCCGCGCCGTGACCACGCTGGTGCCGAGATCGCCCGCCGCCAGCGCTCGCAGATACCGCCAGACCTGCACCGGCAGCGGCCGGTCGAGACCCATTTCCGCGCGCTCGGCGGCATAGGTCGCGGCGCTCGCCCGGTCGCCGACCACCGCCAGCACCGGGTCGATCGGCATCATGCGTCCGATCACGAAGGTGACCAGCACCAGGCCAAAGAGCGTGGTCGCCACACCGACCGCGAGCCGCGCCGCGGCCGCCGCCCGCGCCCGTCTACTTGCGGAGGCCATGGTAGCTGGTCTGGTCGGCGGTGATCCCGGCCGCGAAGCCCTCGACCCGGTCGCTGAGCGCGATCACCTCGTTCTCCTGGAACAGCACGATGAACGGCGAATCCGCCTGCACCTCGCGTTGCAGCTCCTGGTACAGCCGCGCGCGGCGCGCCGGATCGCGCTCGAGCACGGCGGCATCGGCGCGCGCGGTCAGCTCCGGGATCTCCCAGCCGTTGCGCCAGGCCAGCGTGCGCTCGGCAGCACCGTCGCCATTGTCGGGGTTGCGCGCAAAGGTGGACGCGTTGGTGTGCGGGTCTAGGTAGTCGGGTCCCCACTGGCCCATGAACAGCTCGTGGCGGCGCGCGCGGTAGCGGGTCAGCACCTGCTTGGCGCTGCCGGGCACGATCTCGATCCTGACCCCGGCCTCGGCCATGGTCGCCTGGACCGCCTGGGCGAGGCGCAACGCGATCGGGTCCGAGCGCACGTCGAGCCGCGCCTCGAAGCCGCCGGCGAGCCCCGCTTCAGAGAGAAGTCCGCGCGCCCGCTCGGGCTCGAAGTCGAACGGCCGGTCGTCGAGCGCGCCCAGGAATCCCTGCGGCAGGAACGCCTGGTGCACTCTCGCCGCCGGCCCGAGCAGGCGCTCGGCAATCCCCTGGTAGTCCACCAGGTAGCGCAGCGCCTTGCGCACCGCGGGCCGGTCGAGCGGCGGGCGCTTCTGGTTGAGCGCTAGGTAGAACAGGCGCGCGCGCGGCACCACCAGCAGGCGGATGCCGTCGATGCCGTCGACCGCGGCAAGCTGATCGGGACCGAGATTGCGCGCCATGTCGACGTCGCCGCGCTCGAGCAGCAGGCGCTGCGTCGATGGCTCGCGGATGTCGCGGATCGCGACCCGCTTCAGCGCCGGCGGCCCTTGCCAATAGCTGGGGTTGGCGTCGAGCAGCAGGTACTCGCCCGGCTGCCAGCGGCGTAAGCTGAACGCGCCCGAGCCCGCAGCGTGATTTCTCAGCCAGCCTTCGCCGAGATCGCCGTCGGCGTTGGCGAGCACCGCCTCGCGGTCGACCACCGAGGCGATCCCCGCGCTCAGCGCGTTCAGCACCAGCGACGGCGCGTAGGCGCGATCGAGCGTGATCGTGAACCGCCGGTCGTCGAGCGCGCGCACCCGTTCGCCCACATTGTCGCCGCTCAGGCCGAACTGGGTCAGGATGAAGCTCGGCGCCTTGTTGAGCGCGACCGCGCGCCGCAGCGAGAACACCGCGTCATGCGCGTCCATCGCCCGGCCGGAGGCGAATGGCAGGCGATCGCGGACCTCGAACTCGAAGCTCAGACTGTCGGCGCTCGCTCGCCAGGACGAGACCGCCTCGCCCAGCGGCTTGGCCGGATCGTCCGGGTTCGGCCGGAACAGGCGCAAATACAGGTTGGCGGTGATCTCGGCGCCCGAGAACTCGAACACCTCGGCCGGGTCGAGCGTGATCAAATCGTCCAGGGACTTGGCCATCACCAGCACCGAGCGCGGCGTCGCCGCCGCCGCATCGCCTGCCGCCAGCACCGCGAACATCGCCGCGGCCGTCGCCGCCGGACGCCGAAAGCGCCGAAGTGCGCGGCGTGACTCGATCATGGCCGGGCCCTATAGTCGCGCCCCCGCGCGCCCGCGCGTATTTCGCCCATCCCCAAGGCGGCATGGCCGGTCCGAGCGTCTCCCCCTACCAGATGATCGAGCGGCTGGTGTCCTTCGACACCACCAGCCGCGGCTCGAACCTGGACCTGATCGGCTTCGTCGCCGACTACCTCGCCGGCTACGGCATCAAGGCGACACGCCTGCTCGACGATGCCGGCGCCAAGGCCAACCTGTTCGCCACCATCGGGCCCGAGCGTGACGGCGGCGTGGTGCTGTCGGGGCACACCGACGTGGTGCCGGTCGACGACCAGGACTGGGACTCCGACCCGTTCACGGTGGTGCGCCGCGGCGGACGACTGTACGGGCGCGGCACCGCGGACATGAAAAGCTTCTCGGCCGTCGTGCTTGCGCTGGTGCCCGAGCTGATCGCGCGCGGCCCGAAGCGGCCGGTGCACCTCGCCCTGTCCTACGACGAGGAGGTCGGCTGCCTGGGCGCGCCGCGGCTGGTCGAGCTGTTGCGCGCCGCGTCGTTCGCGCCCGCCGCGGTGATCGTCGGCGAGCCGACCGGGATGAAGGTGGTCAACCGGCACAAGGGCGTGTACCGCTTCAAGACCTCTGTCACCGGGCTCGAAGCGCATTCCGCCCACACCGACCGCGGGGTCAGCGCCATCCTGGTCGCGGGCCGGCTGATCGAGCGCCTCGATCGCCTGGCACGTGCCGCGCGCGCGGCCGCCGAGCCCGGCTCGGGCTTCGATCCCCCTTACCACACCCTTCACGTCGGCCTGGTCGAAGGCGGCACGGCGGTCAACATCCTTGCCCGTCATTGCGCCTTCGACTGGGAGCTGCGCCTGTTGCCGGGCGGCGACGCGGCGCGCGACTTCCTCGACCCGTTCGAGGCGTTCGTGACCGCCGAGGTGCTGCCCGAGATGCACGCCGTCTCCTCGCGCTGCGCCGTGGCGACGGCGCCGGTGGTCGGGGTCGAGGGCTTGGCGCCCGTGGCCGACAACCCGGCCGAGGCGCTGGCGCGAACGCTCGCCGGCGACAACGCCCCGGCCGGGGCGATCTCGTTCGGCACCGAGGCCGGCCTGTTCCAGCGCGGCGGCACGCCCACTGTGGTCTGCGGCCCGGGCAGCATCCTGCAGGCGCACAAGGCCAACGAGTACATCGAGGTCGCGCAGGTCGAGGCCTGCATCGCGTTCATGCGACGGCTGATCGCGTGGGCGTGCGACTGACTCCGGCCTCGCCCTCGAGCGCCCGGCTTGCGCCCTCGATCGCCGTCCGCAGGCGGTCCATGAACGCGCCGCGCTCGAGCCCCGGCGGGATCGGCTCGAGGAATTCGATGACCGTGTGCGTCGGCTGCTTGACGAACCGCCGCCGGCCCCACGCGAGTCCCGAGTTGAGCGCCACCGGCACGACCATCAGATCGAGATGCTGATACAGCGCCGCCACGCCCGGCTGGTAGGCGCGCGATTCTCCGGGCGCGACCCGGGTGCCCTCGGGAAAGATGACGATCGGCCGGCCGTCGGCCTTGGCGCGCGCCGCCTGCGCGAGCAGACGCTTGAGCGCGCGCGGCCCGGCGCCGCGGTCGACCACCGCGTAGCGGAGCTTGAGGAACAGCCAACCCATCACCGGCAGCAGGACCAGCTCGCGCTTGATCACGAAGCTCGGATCGGTGAGCAGCGCGGTCAATGCGACCGTCTCCAACGCCGACTGGTGCTTGCAGGCGACGATGCACGCGCCGGCGGGCAGCCGGTCGAGCCCGCGCACCTCGATACCGGCGCCGATCAGGCCGGTGAACAGGCGCATCACGGCCCGCGCCCAAGTCCGCACGGCGCCGACCAGCGCCGCGCGCGGCATGATCAACGTCGGCAGCAGCGCCACCGACAGCAGCGCCGATCCGCCGACGAAGGCAAGATTGAACAGGGCCGAGCGCAGCCATTGACTCACGGCCGCGCCTGCGCCTCGTTGGCGAACACCCTCGCCACCAGGTCGGTCGCCGCCGCCCGCGTTCTCGCCAGCAGCAGCTTGCTGTACTCGGTGGCCAGCAACCCGGCCGTCCCGGGCGACCGCCACCACGCGTCGAGCCGCACGGCAGGCGGAAACACCGGGTGCGCGACCAGGTCGACTTCGGGCATGGCGCGGCGGAACTCGAACAGGCTGCGCGGCATGTGGTAGGCGCCGGTGACCAGCCTCAGGCTGGCGAAGCCTTCCGCCACCATCCATTCGGCGGTCTCGCGCGCGTTGCCCTCCGTATCGCCGGCCTCGTGGCCGAGGGCGACGCGGGCGCTCAGCGCCTCATCGCCGCGCCGCGCCAATTGCAGCAACTCGTCGACCTCGACGCCGCGGAACACGCCTGACACCAGCAACTTCTGCGCGCGCCCCTGCCTGAGCAACGCCAAGCCCTCGTCAAGCCGACCGCTGCCGCCGGTCAATACGACGATCGCGTCGGTGGTCCGGTCCGGGCGCTCGACCGCCGTCGGCAGATCGGCGGCGAAGCGGACGAAGCCGACCGCCCATGCCGCCGCCCCGGCAAGCGCGACCACCAACACCAGACGCCAGCGACGCCGCCGGTCGAGGGTTCGCGGCGGCATCGACGGGCTACGGCATCCGGGCGAGCGCGCCGAGCACGGTCATCCGGGCGGTGACCATGGCGAGGCCCGCGGTGACCACGGGCACCGCCGCCAGCGCGGCCCAGGCGCGGACGCCGAGCGCCGCTTCGGGCAGCAGCGGCGCGTCCAACCTGCCCGCGGCATAGCCGAGGGCGAACAGCACGCCGACCGCGGGCAGCACGCCGCCCAGCCCGCCGCGCAGGCCCGTCCACAGCGCCCGCCACTGGAACTGGCGGGCGATGAACGAATCGTGGGCGCCCAGCAGGTACAACAGCTCCACCGCCTCACGATGAACCGCGAGCCCGGCCCGGGTCGCGAATACCACCGAGATCGCCGCCACCCCCGCGACCAGGACCAGGATCATGGCCGCGAACAGCTGAGCCAGGCGCATCAGGTCGAGCAGGCGCTCGACCCATGCCGTGCCGGTATCGAGCACCGCGCTCGGCGCCGCCTCGGCCAGTCGCGCCTCGAGCGCCGGCCAGTCGACCGCCGCGCCCGGCACCAGGCGGACGTCGATCACCACCGGCAGCGGCAGGTCCTCGGGCAGGTTGCCGGACCCGAGCCAGGGCTCGAGCAAGGCCGCCACCGCCTCGGGCGCCAGCGCCTCGGCACTTGCTATCCCGAGCGTCCGGCTCACCGTGTCGAGGGCCGCGGCCACCGCGTCGGCTTTGGAGCCGGTGGGAAGCTGCACCGTGACCACGGCCATCTCCCCGGAATGCCAGCGCGCCGACATGTCCACGGAACCGACCAGCGCCGCAACCGCGAGGGCGGCGAAAAACGCCTTCAGCCCGATCGACCAGGACAGGTAGCGGTCAGCGCCGCCGCCGACCATGATCGCCGCCTTGCGCCGCGCCATGGCGACTCATTCGGCCGCGCTGCGCGCGCCGGCGGGCGCAGCGAGACGGCCATCCTCGAGCCTCAGGCAGCGATGCCCATAGTCCTTGACCAGGCGCTCGTCGTGGGTGGCGATCACCACCGTGGCGCCGAGCTCATTGAGCGCCTCGAACAGGCGCAGCAGGCGCTGCCCGTTCGTCCGGTCGACATTGCCGGTCGGCTCGTCGGCGAGCAGCAGCCTGGGCCGGCGGATCACCGCGCGCGCGATCGCCAGGCGCTGCTTCTCACCGCCCGACAAGGTCGGCGGCAGGGCATCGAGCTTGTCGCCGAGCCCGACCCATTCGAGCAGCTCGCGCACCGGCGCCGCGATGTCCGGCTCGCGCGCGCCGGAGATGCGCAACGGCAGGGCGACGTTCTGGCGCGCGCTCAGGTGGTCGAACAGGCGGAACTCCTGGAACACGATGCCGATCTTCTGGCGTAACCCGGCCAGCGTCGCGCGGTCGGCGCCGTTCACGCCGGTGCCGAGCAAGGTCACCAGCCCGCGCGACGGCCGATGGCCGAGATACAGCAGGCGCAGCAGCGACGACTTGCCGGCGCCGCTCGGACCGGTCAGGAACAGGAAGCTTCCCGGCTCCAGGGTGAACGAGATGTCCTGCAGGACCTCCGGGCCGAGCCCGTAGCGCATGCCCACGTTCTCGAATCGAACCAAGGCGGCGGCGCCTCCGTTGCCCACGATTCGCCAAGGTCCAGATTCGCACACGCCCGCTGGCCGCGTCTAGCGGGGCGATGCTTGCTTTGTGCAAGTTCGCGCAATAGTTTTGACTGGACTCGAGCTGCGGCCGGTTAAGATACTATGATCCTCACCTGCCCGTCCTGCGAGACTCGCTTCTCGGTCGCCGACGACGCGCTCGGCGCTATGGGCCGAACCGTGCGCTGCGGCACGTGCCGGCACCAGTGGTTCGAGAGCCCGGGCGGCGACGCGTTCGGCGCGCTGGCGTACCAGTCCGACGACACCGAGCCCGAAACCGACTTCGACAGCCTGTTCGACACCGAGCCTAGCTACGGCTCGGATATCCCCGCGTCGAGTCAGCACCCGGATGACGCGAGTGAGGCGCCGCTGGCGGAGGATGAATGGGACTCCGAGGACGCGCCGCGACCGGCCGCGCCCGTCTTGACCGCGGCGCCGGCGTTCCGCCCCCGGCAGCGCTCGAGCGGCTGGCTTGGCTGGACCGCGGTCGCCAGCGTCGTGGTGGCGACGAGTGCGGCGGCAGCGCTGCTCGCCGACCTCGTGATCGAGGTGTGGCCACCGTCCAAGCGGCTTTACGCGATGGCCGGCCTGCCATTCGCCGGCCCCGGCGAGGGCCTTGAGATGCGCAACATCACCGCCCGCATCGAGCCCGCCGGCGACGGCACGCGGCTGGTGATCGAGGGCAACATCGTCAACGTCTCGCGCGAGGTCAGGCCGGTGCCGCTGGTGCGGGTGGTGCTGCGCGACGACCG
>DASWHU010000282.1:0-2628 GCA_036398035.1 Alphaproteobacteria bacterium
CGCGACTACTACGTCATGAACATCATCGCCCAGGCGTTCGACGACGCCCAGATCGACGCCATCGGCGCCTGGTTCGAGGACCGGCCGTGGATCAGCACCCCGGTGCCCCACGACGCGGTCAAGGCGAGCGACGGCAAGGTCCTCGCCGACGGCCTGTGCGCGACCTGCCACGGCGCCGACGGCCGCGGCACGGGCGCCGGGCCGCGCATCGCCGGCCAGCCCGCGGCGTACCTGTCGCTCGCTCTCCACGCCTACAAGGACGGCGCGCGCAACAGCGCCAGCGCGCGCGTCGCCAAGACCTTGCTCGACGACCTGTCGGACGAGCAGATCGAGGCGATGTCCAACTACTACGCCGGGCTGCGCTGAGCCGAGGGAGGGTGCCATGACACTGACACGCAGACGTTTCATCGCCCACGGCACCGCCGGGCTCGGGGCGCTGGCGCTCGGCCACCTGCCGCTGCCGGCGCTCGCCCAAGGCGAGATCATGCCCGCCTCGGGCAAGCGGGTGGTGGTGGTCGGCGGCGGCTGGGGTGGCGCCACCGCCGCCAAGTACATCCGCATGCAGGACCCGGGGATCGAGGTGGTGCTGGTCGAGACGGGCGAGGTGTTCCGCTCCTGCCCGATCAGCAACTGGGTGATCGGCGGCATCCGCACCATGGACGACATCACAGTCGGCTATGACGGCTTGGTCGCCCATCACGGGGTCAAGCTGATGCGCGATACGGTCACCGGCATCGATACCGCCGCCAAGACGGTGTCGGTCGAGAGCGGCGGCTTCCTGCGCTACGACCGGCTGGTGCTGTCGCCGGGCATCACGCTCCGCCGCGACGCGATCGCGGGCCTGGAGGCGGCGCGCGAGCGCTTCCCGGCGGCGTGGAAGGCGGGGCCGGAGACCCAGCTCCTGCGCGACCGCCTGCAGGCGATGGCCGCCGGCGGCACGGTGGCGCTGAGCGTGCCGCCGGCGCCGTTCCGCTGCCCGCCGGGACCGTACGAGCGCGTCTCGCTGATCGCCGACTACCTCAAGCGCGACAAGCCGGGCTCCAAGCTGGTGGTGTTCGACGCCAACCAGAACATCATCTCCAAGGGCGCGCTGTTCCAGGCCGCCTGGGACGAGCTGTACGCCGGCATCATCGACTACCGCCCGGACCACGCCGTCACCCGGGTCGACGGCGCCATCGGCACCCTCTACACCGACTTCGACGAGGTCACCGCCGAGGTCGCCAACGTCATCCCGCCGCAGCAGGCGAACCGGCTGGTCCACGACGCCGGGCTGGTGCCCGAGGGGCGGCAATGGGCGCCGGTCAAGCCGTGGGACTTCACCTCGACCGAGGCCGATGCCGTCCACGTCATCGGCGATGCGACCGACGGCAGCGTGGTCGGCGCGGTGCCCAAGTCGGGCTTCGTCGCCAACTCGATGGGCAAGGTTGCCGCGGCCGCGGCGGTAGCGCTGCTCAACGGGCGCGAGGCGCCGCGCCCGAGCCTCGCCAACACCTGCTACAGCCTGGTCAGCGCCGAGGAGGGCATCTCGGTGACCGCGATCTACGACTACGACGACGCCACGGGCAAGATCGTCGCGGTCGAAGGCGCGAGCGGCCTGTCGCCGGCGCGCACCGCGCTGATCAAGCGCAACGCCGAGGACTGGGCGCAGGCGATCTGGCGCGACATGCTCGCCTGAGCCGGCGCGTCAGCGGGCGATGCCGGCGGCGTAGCGCCGGCCCTTCCAGTGCGCGCCGGCGCCGCGCCAGTGGCGGACCGCCGAGGCCCAGGTCATGGCCAGATAGAGCGTGCCGATCAGCGGCAGCGCCGGTGCCCACAGCGGCGAGCGCCGGTAGTAGGCGAGTACCGGCTGGTAGCTCGCCAGCATCGCCGCGAGCCCGGCGGCGCTGATGGCGCTGAGCAGGCCGCGGCCGGCGAGCGCGCCGGCGAGCGGCGCCCAGAAGGCGAGCGCCATCACCGCCGTGCAGGCGCCGAGCCACAGCGGCGAATTGCCGAGCTGGGCGTACGCCGTGCGCGCGACCATGTCCCAGATCGGCCCGAGCCGGTCATAGGCGCGTCGGCTGACCGCGCCGCGCGACAGGCCGATCCAGGTCCGCCCGCCGGCCCGCTTGACCGCGCGGGCGAGCGCGCAGTCGTCGATCAAGGCGCAGCGCAGCGCGGCGAAGCCGCCGATCCGCTCGACCATCGCCGCCTCGACGAGCACGCAGCCGCCGGCCGCCGCCGCGACCAGGCGCGAGGTCCCGTTCGACAGCCGGAACGGGTACAGCAGCTTGAAGAAATAGATGAAGGCCGGGATCAGCAGCCGCTCCCAGCCCGAGGCCATGCGCAACGACGCCATCACCGAGACCAGCGCCAGGCCGTCGCCGCGCAACTTGTCGCGCAGCGCGGCGATCATGCCGGGCGCGAGCGCGATGTCGGCGTCGAGGAGCAGGACGAGCGGCCGGTCGATGCGCCGCCACCCCTGCTCGAGCGCCCACAGCTTGCCGGTCCAGCCGGCGGGCAGGCCCGCGCCCGCCACCACCCGCACCGGCGCGCGGGCGCGCGCGACCTCGCCGGTGCCGTCCAGCGACTGGTCGTCGACCACCACCACGTCGAGGCCGGTGCCCTGGGCGGCGAGCGCATCGAGGGTCG
>DASWHU010000283.1:0-4082 GCA_036398035.1 Alphaproteobacteria bacterium
GGTGCCGTTGGAGACGTACAGCCCTTCGAGCCGGGTGTTGTCGCGCGGCCGGCAGGCGGTCTCGATCTCGACCACCGCCCGATCCAGCGCCGGCAAAGTGAGGGTCGTGTCGTCGACCTGGTAGGCGGAGGGCGCGAGGCGGCGGCCGTCGATCGCGACCGAATCGAGCGCGAGGTCCTCGCCGTCGAGCACCAGCGGCACCGCGTCTTTGGACGCGCGCGCGACCTCGAGCCGGCTCCGCACGCGGGTCTCGGCCTCGTCGAGGTCGATGTCGAGCTCGACGCGCGCGATGCGGTAGGCGGGCGGGCGATAGTCGGCGAGCAGCACCGGCTGCCGGCGGGGCTCGGTCATGGCGTTACGCCCAGGGCCTCACGCGGTCAGCAGCTCGGGGACGAGCGCGCGCGCGACCTCAAGCGCGGGCGCGCGCGCCAGGCCCGCGTCCAGCCTCCGGTCGTAGAGCAGGCGGATCGCGAGGCGGTCCCAGTCCGAGAAGTCGCGCGTGCGCTCGGGCGCGAATCGGTCGGCCAGCGCCGTGGGCGCGAACATGCCGAAGCGCCGGCCCTCCCAATGGTTGTCGAAGCCGAGCGCGTGCATGAACTCGTGGTGCAGGCAGTCCTCGAAGTCGGCGCCGATGCGCACCTCGCCGGTGTGGATGTGGCCGCCCTGCCCGCGCGCCTGGGTGAAGCACACGGCACGCGCGCGCGGGTACAGCCGGCCGATCTCGCGCCGCGACAGGTAGTAGAGGGTGATCAGGTTGGCAGTGGCGCCGTCCGGCGTGGCGAGCGCGAAGTCGAGCCCGGCGAGCGCGCTCACCTCGGCGAGCATAGCGCGGATCGAGTCCTGGTACGGAGCGGCGGCAACCCCGCGCACGCGCACCGCCACCGGCTCGGTCCACTTGCGCACGATGCCCGGCCGGGATTCGCCCCGGCCGACGCTCCGCTGGAGCGCGAGGGTGTCGAAGAAGGTGAGCAAGTCCGCGGGCGCGATTGCCGCCCCGGCCCGCGCGCCCGCGCCGAGCGCCGCCGCGGCCGGCCACGCGGCAAGCCCGCCGATCAAGCTCCTGCGCGTGATCAGTCTGCGCGGGCGGCCTTCGCCAAGCGGCGCCGCGCTTCCGAGGCAGTACCCATGATCACGAGCGACATTCTGCGCTGCCGCCATGCAACGCATCTTGTCTCATCCGGACTCCAGATGCTACCCGTCCGCTGGAGTCTGGGATGCCCGCCTCACGGAATTGGGAGCGAAATACGCCCGGATCGGCCGCCTGCTTACGGCTCCACTGTCCAGGTGTAGCCGCGGCGGAGGATGTCGTTCCAGCGCGGCGTGCCGGCCTTGGACGCGTCCTCGATCTGCGCCCACACCGCGCGCTCGTAAGTGGGGCGCGGCTCGCAGTAGAGCACGCCGAGCGCGACCGGGAACTCGGGCCCCGACAGCTCGGCGAGCAGCATGGCGAGCGAGCGGTTGGTCTCGTCGTGAACCAGCACGTCCGCCTCGGTAACGCCGCCCTCGCCGACGGTCACCACCTCAAGCGTCATCGTGCCCGGGCGGAAGCGCAGGCCCTTCTGCCGGTCGGCGCCGAACATCAGCGGCTTGCCGTGGGCGACCACGAGCTGGTGGTCGGGGGCGCCCTCGCGCTCGGTGAAGTCGGCGAACACCTTGTCGTTGTAGACGATGCAGTTCTGGTAGATCTCGACGAACGAGGCGCCCTTGTGCCGGTAGGCGCGCGCCAGCACCTCGCTCAGATGCTTGATCGCGGTGTCGACCGCGCGGGCGACGAAGCGCGCGCCCGAGCCGAGCGCCAGCATGCACGGCGAGACCGGCGCGTCCACCGAGCCCATCGGTGTCGAGGGCGAGCGCGTGCCGATGCGCGAGGTGGGCGAGTACTGGCCCTTGGTCAGGCCGTAGATCTCGTTGTTGAACAGCAGGATCTGGACGTCGACGTTGCGCCTGAGCACGTGCATCATGTGGTTGCCGCCGATCGACAGGCCGTCGCCGTCGCCGGTGATCAGCCACACGTCGAGCTCCGGGTTGGCCAGCTTGATGCCGGTTGCGAACGCCGGCGCGCGGCCGTGGATGGTGTGGAAGCCGTAGGTCGACATGTAATAGGGCAGGCGCGACGAGCAGCCGATGCCGGAGATGAACACCGTGCTCTCGCGCTTGGCGGCGACGTCGGCGAGGGTCTTCTGGATCGCCTTCAGGATCGCGTAGTCGCCGCAGCCGGGGCACCAGCGCAGCTCCTGGTCGGAGGCGAAGTCGGCCGGCTTGAGCTTGGAGACGGGCGCTTCAACGGTCATCTCAGGCCTCCCAACTCAGGCTTCCAAGGCGGTGTCGATGGCGGCGAGGACCTCCGCCACCTTGAACGGCTGGCCGCTGACCTTGTTGAGCCCGCGCGCCGGCACCAGGAACTCGGCGCGCAACATCCTGACCAGCTGGCCGGTGTTCATCTCGGGCACCAGCACCTTGTCGAACCGGGACAGGAGCATACCGAGGCCGCGCGCGAACGGGTTGAGCCAGGTGAGATGGATGTGCGAGACCGGCTTGCCGCGGGCGCGCGCGCGCCGCACTGCCTGGTCGATGGCGCCGAAGGTCGAGCCCCAGCCGACTACCGCCAGCGCACCCGAGTCCTCGCCGCAGGTGACCTCCTGCGGCGCGACGAAGTTGGCGATGCCGGCCACCTTGTCGTGCCGGACCATGGTCATGCGCTGGTGGTTGGCCGGGTCGTAAGAGATGTTGCCGGACTCGTAGTCCTTCTCGATGCCGCCGATCCGGTGCTCGAGCCCCGGCGTGCCCGGGATCGCCCACGGCCGGGCGAGGGTGTCGGGGTCGCGCAGATAGGGGTGGAAGCCGCCCGGGTCGGTGCGGAAGCGGACCGGGAAGCGCGCCAGCGCGTCGATGTCGGGCAGCCGCCAGGGCTCGGCGGCATTGGCCAGATAACCGTCGCTGAGCACGATCACCGGGGTCATGAACCGGGTCGCGACGCGCACCGCCTCGAGCGCGAGCGTGAAGCAGCTCGCCGGCGAGTAGGCGGCGACCACCGGGATGGGCGTGTCGCCGTTGCGCCCCCAGACCGCCTGCAACAGGTCCGACTGCTCGGTCTTGGTCGGCATGCCGGTGGACGGCCCGGCGCGCTGGGAATCGACCACCACCAGCGGCAGCTCGGCGACCACGGCAAGGCCCATCGCCTCGGTCTTGAGGGCGATGCCGGGGCCCGAGCTCGAGGTCACCCCGAGCGCGCCGGCATAGGAGGCGCCGATCGCCGAGCAGATCGCCGCGATCTCATCCTCGGCCTGGAAGGTGACCACGCCCATCGACTTGAGCCCGGCCAGGATGTGCAGCAGCGGCGAGGCCGGGGTGATCGGGTACGAGCCGAACACCAGCTTGAGGCCGGCGAGGTCGGCGCCGACCGCGAGCCCCCAGGCGAGCGCCTCGCTGCCGCTGACCGCGCGGTACAGCCCGGGCTCGATCTGGGCCCTCGGGATGATCCTGCGCGACACCCCGTCCGGCAGCTCCGCGGTCTCGCCGAAGGCGTGGCCGGCGTTCAGCGCCGCGACGTTGGCCTCGGCGATATCCGGCCGATCCTTGAATCGGTTGCGCAGCCATTTGATGGTCGGCTCGCGATCGCGGCTGAACATCCACATGATCAGGCCCAGCGCCCACATGTTCTTGCAGCGCAGGCCTTCCTTCTGGCCGAGCCCGGATTCCGCCACCGCATTGAGCGTGTTCTGCGACATGTCGACGGCGATCAGGTGGTAGCCGTGCAGCGAGTGGTCCGCGAGCGGGTTGGACTCGAAGCCGGCCTTGTGCAGGTTGCGCTCGGTGAACGAGCCGGTGTCGACCACCAGCGTGCCGCCCGCCGGCACGTCGCCGAGGTTGACCTTGAGCGCCGCCGGGTTCATCGCCACCAGCACGTCCGGCGCATCGCCCGCGGTCAGCACCTCGTGCGCCGAGAAGTTGATCTGGAACGCGGACACGCCGAAGGTGGTGCCGGCGGGGGCGCGAATCTCGGCCGGGAAGTCGGGGAAGGTGGCGAGGTCGTTGCCCTGGATGGCGGTCGCCAGCGTGAACTGGCTGCCGGTGAGCTGCAT
>DASWHU010000284.1:0-8704 GCA_036398035.1 Alphaproteobacteria bacterium
GCGCGTCAGGCGGCGCCGGGATAGGCCTCCCCGAGCGGCATCAGCCTGACCCCCGGGCGCAGCCGGCGGTAGGCGAGCCGGGCGTGGTCGACCGGGTTCGGCCCGGGCGATGCGGCGACGATCACTGCGGCCGCGATCGGCGCGAAGTCGGCGCGGAAATGGACCGAGCTCTTGAGCACCAGGATGCGCCGCGTCTCGGGCGCGATGCCGAGGTGGCGCAGCATCGCCTGGTCGGCGGCCTGCATCTTCCTCGACGCCACCACCACCTCGATGCCGCGATGGCCGAGCACCGCCATCGGCCCGAGCTCCATGCGCGCGCCGCCGAACATCGGCCCGGTGGCGGTGAACCGGCCGCTGCCGAGCGCGCGCACCGCGAACCGGCCCTGAAACGGCCGCTCGCCCTGCCACGCCGAGGCGGCGCCGAGGGCGATCTCGATCTCCGCCCCCTCGCCGGCCGCGTGCGCCGCCGCCGCCGCGGCGGCGTCGTTGACGATCGCGAACACGGCCTCGTCGGCGCCGGCGTCAACCAGCGCACGCAGCATGCCGACGGTGTCGCCATTGCCGCCGGCGCCGGCATTGTCCTGGGTGTCGGCGATCACGACCGGCCGGCGGTCCTGGGCGAGCGCGAAGGCCACCGCCTCGTCCGCGACGTAGATGCGGCCGGCGAACGCGGGCTCGGCGCCGGCGAGCGCCTGCGCCAGCGCCTCCGCCGCCCGGTCCGCGCCGGCCCGGTCGTCGCCGTAGGCGAGCACCGCCGGGCCCGCGTCGCGGATGTCGGCCGGGGCAAAGCCGGTGCACAGCGACAGCGACCACAGGCCCTCATCCTCGGCCTCCAGCGCCTCGATGCGGCGGTAGAGTGCGCGCGCGGGCTCGAGGTCGGTGCACTGCCAGACCAGCGGGATCAGGAAGTCGAGCTTGCGCCACGCCTTGGCCGGGCGGGCGCCGGCGGCCATGCGCGCCAGCAGCGCGGCCGCGCGCGCGCCGGTGCGCGCCATGTCGACATGCGGATAGGTGCGATAAGCGACCAGCGCATCGGCGAGCTCGACCATGCGCAGGGTGACGTTGGCATGCAGATCGAGGCTCGCCACCACCGGCACCGCGGGCCCGACCGCCGCACGCACGCGCGCGAGCAGCTCGCCCTCGCCGTCCTCGAGGTGCTCGGCGACCATGGCGCCGTGCAGGTCCAGATAGACTCCGTCGATGGGCCCGGCGCGGGCGAGGTCGTCGAGGATCATCGCCGCGATTCGCTCGTACGCGCACTCCTCGACATGCGCCGCGGGCACCGCCGCGCACCACATCAGCGGCGCCAGCGCGTGGCCGCCGGCGAGCGCCGCGTCGACGAAGCCCGCGATCGGCAGGTTGGTGCCCTCGACCGAATCGAACAGCGCCTCGCCCCGCGACAGCGCCGGCCAGCCGTCGGCGCGGACGAAATCCTCGAACCCGGTCTTGACCGGCGCGAACGTGTTGGTCTCGTGCTGGAAGCCGCCGACCGCGAACCTCATCGATGCCACCCCGGCGCCCGCGCCGCGTCGCCGCGCGGCGCTACTCCACCACCACCTTGACCACCGAGCCCGGGACCAGCGGCTGGTTTGGATACAGGCCGTTGAGGATCAGGAACCGCTCGAGCGGGTTCTTGTCGACCGCCATCAGGCGCGCCACCTGCGCCGAGGTCTCGCCGTCGGCGACCCGGTGCAGCACCATCCGCCGGGGCCGCGCCGACTGCGCCTCGGCAGCGCTGATCGAGCGGAAGCTGTAGGCGGTGCGCCGGAACGACTCGTCGAACTGGTCGGTGACGGCGGGCGGGGTCAGGAACAGGAACCGGTAGACGGTGCGCGAATCGAAGGCGATCGCCACCGCGCGCACGTCGGTGGGCTGGCCCTGGACGCTGCCGCGGAAGGCCGCGGTCGCCGCGTCCCGGCCGTCGATCCGGATCGGCTCGGCGGCCGGCGCCGCCTTGGTCAGCCAGACCTCGCCGATGTAGCGGGCCATCGCTCGGCGGTCGTCGCGCGCCGCGCCGTCGAACACCATCAGCGCCCCTTGCGGGCCGCGCCCGATCACCTGCGTCTCGCCGTTGAGCAGGGCGAAGTCGGCTGGCGCGTCGAACGCGAATCGCAACGCCGGATGGATGAATCGCCGGTCCCGCACCAGGCCCTGGGCCGGATCGTCGCCGTAGAGGATGCCGTCGATCTTGGTCAGGTAGATGTCGCGCCCGACGATCGGGTTGCTCACCTTGCGCGCCCCCGCCGCGGCGATCGCCCGGTGCACCCGCTCGGCGGTGCGCGGATGGGTCGACATCAGGTCGAGCCGCTCGCCGTCGCTGCCGCCGGACTCGATCGCGTCGAGCTCGCTGCTCGCTTTCATCTTGTTGAGGAACGAGGCCATCGCCTCGGGATCGAAGCCGGCGCGCGACAGGTAGCGGACTCCCAGCAGATCGGCCTCGTACTCCTGCTCGCGCGAGTAGCCCTGCAGCACCGCCAGGGCGCCGTACTGGGCGAGGCCGGCGATCTGCTCGTTCTTGGTCAAGAGGCCGAGCAGGCCCAGCCCGAGGTTGGCGAGCATGCCGCCCTCGATCCGCTGCACGCCGTGGCGCGCGGCGACGTGACCGATCTCGTGCGCGATCACGCCGGCGACCTCGGCCTCGTCGCCGGCCAGCGCCAGCAGTCCCCTGGACACGTAGACATAGCCGCCCGGGGTGGCGAAGGCGTTGACGATCGGGCTATCGAGCACGGTGAAGGTGAACTTGAGGTTCGGCCGCTCCGAGGTCAGCGCCAGGAACTGGCCGATGCTGTCGACATAAGCGGCGAGCTTCGGGTCCTCGTAAGCGCCGCCGAACTCGGCCAGGATCTCCTGGTGCTGCTCGGCGCCGATGCGCGCCTCGTCGGCGTCGGACAGCAGCGCCGGCAGGCCGGCCGCGGGCGCCGGCCCCGTTCCGGCGAGCAGCCCGGCGAACAGGGCGAGCGCACCAAGCCAGCGGTGAAATTCCAGCAGTCGTGCCTTCAACAAGTCTTGCTCCTTTGCCGGCCTGCGGTCATGATCGCGCCGATTCCCAGTCTCGGCCTCGCCCGAGCAAATATGCATCCGCGCGGCCCGGTTCCAGCCGGTCGAGGCAAACGCGCGAGGTCGTGCCGCAGTTGCGAAATAGTCACACTGTGACAACTTTCGGCTAAATCGTTTGTCAGAATGGCAAAATTCCCCTATCACTTGATCCGGGCGGCTGTTCAGGGGGAACGTTACCATCTAACTTGTTCAAGGCTTAGGTCCGAGGCTGTCGGAGGCGGCGATCAGACGCATTCAACGGTGGCCGCACATCAACGCGGGGTGCCTCCGAGCGCGGAGGGATGATACCGGCAACGGGGAAGAGGGTTAGAGGACTCCGATGAACCTGACTGTTCGCTTTGCCGCCGTGGCGGCGGGCTTGTCTCTGGCGGCCTGCTACACGAGCGATCATATCGACGTGGCCAACATGACCCCGTCGGGGTCCGCCTTCCAAGCCGAACTGCACAAGGCATATTCGGAGCGGTCGCAGCTCGAGTACGACGAGGGCGACTGGTCGGACGGCTATCGCGCCTCCGACAAGGCGCGCCGCGCCGCCGGGGGCGAGAACGTGATGCCGGAGCTGGTCTGGGATTGGGACCTGCCGGAGGAGACCGTCGACGAGTTCCACGAAGCGCGCGACACGCTCGGCTACTGGATGCGGGTGGGCGCCGCCGAGCGCGTGCCGGCGCTGATGGCCACTGCTCAGGTGCAGTACGACTGCTGGCTCGAGGAGCAGGAGGAGGGTCATCAGGCCGACGACATCGCGAGCTGCCGGAACGGCTTCTACAACGCGATCGCCGAGATCGACAAGGCGATGGTCTGGGAGGCGGTTCCGCCGGCGCCGATGCCGATGCCCGGGCCGACGCCGCGGCCGATGGCGGAAGAGCCGGGCGGGATGCCGCGCTTCTACACCATCTTCTTCGACTGGGATAAGTCCGACATCAACCCGGTCGCCCAGCGCGTGGTCACCGCGATCGTCGACGACTGGGGTGCGGCAAGCGATTCGCTGCAGCTGGTCGGGCACGCCGACCGGTCGGGTGGCGACGACTACAATCAGCGGCTGTCCGAACGGCGCGTCGCCTCGGTGACGGCGGCGTTGGGCGCACAGGGCTTCCGCGAATCGCGGCTGTCCGGCTACGGCGTCGGCGAGACCGATCCCGCCGTGCCGACCCCGGACGGTGTGCGCGAGCCGCGCAACCGGCGCGTTGTCGTGACCTTGCAGTAACGCGACGTGACTTGACGGCCAGCGACAAGGCCCGGGAGGCGAGCGGATACCGCCTTCCGGGCCTTTCCTTTTCGCGCCAGCCGTTGCCCGCGACCGAAGGCCGACCGAGAGAACCCGAGCGAAGGCGCAGGATTTGATTCGCCGTGGCCGGAATTTACGTTATGGTCCAAAGGGTCGGCGCGGCCGTCGGGCGGCGGTTCCGCAGGGGCACTAGACAGGGAGGAGGGGACGAAATGGTCGCCAGGCTGTCGGGCGCGGTGGTGGTTGCTGTCATCCTCTCCGGCGGGGCGTTGGCCGGCGGCCAGGCCGTGCTGCCGTTCGAGCAGTCGGCGGCGTACAAGGTCGACAGCCGGTCCGTGCTCCATTTCGACGATTACGCCGGCAAGATCACCGACCAGCGGATCAAGCGGCTGCTTCGCTCGGGCGATATCCTGGGCGACCGGGTGCTGCTCCAGAACGACGTCGCGGTCTACTTCCCGGATGGGCACATCGTCTCGGCGAAGGCCGAGTTCCACACCTATCGCCCGGTCGCGGGCCTGTTCCCTTGGAACGTCTACTCGGCCGTCCAGGTCGAGC
Source organism: Alphaproteobacteria bacterium (assembly GCA_036398035.1). Taxonomy (GTDB): domain Bacteria; phylum Pseudomonadota; class Alphaproteobacteria; order UBA7887; family UBA7887; genus DASWHU01. The sequence continues at coordinate 4,838 of DASWHU010000284.1, forward strand.
CCAATCCGAACTACCAGTACCGCTCCGAGTTCGATGCGCTGCTCGGGCCGGCCTGCGCGGAGACCGTCTACTCCAAGGGCAGCAAGCGGCGCCCGGGCGAAAGCTACGCGCGCCTGCGGATCAACCGCCAGAACGTGCTCTCGCTCGAGCTCGACAGCCCGGGTCTCTACGACTATCTGACCGGTGAGCCGTCGCGGTCCTACACCGTGACCAGCGCGCTCGACCCGTACTATCTGGGCGATGCGCAGGTGGTTCAGCAGTTGATGAATACGTGCATTGAGTACCAGCGCACCGCGATCGAGCAGGCGAAAGCGGGAGACAGGTGATCGGCGGCCCGGGTGGCGGGCCGCGGGGGGCGCCGTCGGACATTCGGCGGGGCGGGACGGGTGCGGACGATCTGCCCGTCCCTTAGATGTGGGATAGCTTGCGTGCCGTCCGGCCGGACGGCCAACTCCTGGCGGGGACTGTGTTTCAGTGATGCCTGGCGTGCACCGGACCGGCCGCTGTCGATGGTACGGCTAGGGGGGCAGACATGTACCGGCTGATCTTGGTTGCCCTGCTGGCGGCGACAACCCTGATCGGATGTGTGCCGCTCAGGCAGGGCAACACTCTGGGCTACGATTTCGCGGTCACCGTCGACCGGGCCGAGCTGCCCGACCAGTCGTGCAAGGTCGACCTCACGCTGCACAACAACCTCGATTCGGATTTCTCCAATTTCGAGTACGGGCTCAACTTCTTCGACAGCCTGGGCCGCTGGGCCGCCGGCCCCGTGGTCCAAGGCGACTTCATTGCCACCGGCGGCGTGTCCAAGCAGGATTTCATCTTCCCGGTCGCCTGCGACCGCCTGGCGAGCGCCACGGTGGCGAAACAGCTGTGCCTCGATATCATCGGCATGGCCGGCCGGCGCCTGTGCTACGACATCGGCCAGATCGTGATCAACGACGTGGTCCGCGCCGAGGTGCTCGGCCCGCCGGAAGGCGTCGAGGCGCCGCCCGCCGGCAAGCCGCGCTTCTACACCCTGTTCTTCGATTGGGATAAGTCGGACATCAACGACGTCGCCCAGCTGGTGATCGACGCGATCGTCGCCGACTGGACCGGCCTGCCCGACTCGCTGCAGCTGGTCGGCCATGCCGACCGGTCGGGTCCGGTGGACTACAACCAGAAGCTCTCGGAGCGGCGAGTCGCCTCCGTGGCCCAAGTGCTGATCGGCCAGGGCATCGAAGCCGAGCGCGTCTCGGGCTACGGCCTCGGCGAGACCGATCCGCTGGTGCCGACCCCGGACGGCGTGCGCGAGCCGCGCAACCGCCGCGTGGTGGTGACGCTCGAGACCCGCTAGCGCCGGTCGTCGACGGCGACCAGGCCCGAGGGCGTCACCGCCCTCGGGCCTGTCCCCTCACCGCCCGGCTGTCAGATGTCGGCGTAGCACTTGATCTCGGCGCGGGCGCCGGGATGGGTGACCGCGCCGTTCAATGCCGACCCGACCAGCTGGGTGTACTTCCACAGCTCGCCCGAGCGGTAGTCGTGCTCGCGTGGCGCCCATGACTTGCGGCGCTCGGCGAGCTCCCGATCGGACAGCTCCACGTCGAGCTGCCCCGCAGCCGCGTCGATGACCACGACGTCGCCGTCCTTGAGCAGGCCGATCGGACCGCCCACCGCCGCCTCGGGGCCGACATGGCCGACGCAGAAGCCGCGGGTCGCGCCCGAGAACCGGCCGTCGGTGATCAGCGCCACCTTGTCGCCCATGCCCTGGCCGTAGATCGCCGCGGTGGTCGCCAGCATCTCGCGCATGCCCGGGCCGCCCTTTGGCCCCTCGTAGCGGATCACGAGCACCTCGCCCTCCTTGTAGTCGCGCCGCTCGACCGCGGCGAAGGCGTCCTCCTCGCGGTCGAACACCCGCGCGATCCCGCGGAACGTGAGGGTCTTCATGCCCGCGACCTTGACGATCGCGCCCTCGGGCGCAAGGTTACCTTGCAGGCCGACCACGCCGCCGGTCGGCGACAGCGGGTTGTCGGCCGGGCGCACCACCTCCTGGTCGGTGCGGAACCTGACCTCGGCCAGGTTCTCGGCGACGGTCCGGCCGGTCACGGTCATGCAGCCGCCGTTGAGGAAGCCGCCGTCGAGCAGCGCCTTCATCAGCATCGGCACGCCGCCGGCCTCGTACATGTCCTTGGCGACGAAGCGGCCGGCGGGCTTGAGGTCGGCGAGATAGGGGGTGCGCTTGAAGATCTCGGCGACGTCGAGCAGCGAGAACTCGATGCCGGCCTCGTTGGCGAGCGCCGGCAGGTGGAGCGCGGCATTGGTCGATCCACCCGAGGCCGCGACCACTGTGGCCGCGTTCTCGAGCGCTTCCCGCGTGACGATGTCGCGCGGGCGGATGCCGGCCTCGAGCAAGGCCATGACCTGGCGCCCGGCATCGTCGGCGTACTCGTCGCGGCTCTCGTAGGGTGCCGGCACCGCGGTCGAGGCCGGCAGCGCGAGACCGAGAGCCTCGGATACGCAGGCCATGGTGTTGGCGGTGAACTGGCCGCCGCACGAGCCGCCCGAGGGGCAGGCGACGTGCTCGAGCTGGAACAGCTCGGCGTCGGTCATCTTGCCGGCCGAGTGCATTCCCACCGCCTCGTAGACGTCCTGGACGGTGACGTCGCGGCCCTGGAACCGGCCCGGCAGGATCGAGCCGCCATAGATGAACACGCTCGACACGTTCAGCCGCAGCATCGCCATCATCATCCCCGGCAGCGACTTGTCGCAGCCGGCGATGCCGACCAGCGCGTCGTAGGCGTGGCCGCGCATGGTGAGCTCGACCGTGTCCGCGATCGCCTCGCGGCTGACCAGCGAGGCCTTCATGCCCTGGTGGCCCATGGCGATGCCGTCGGTCACCGTGATGGTGGTGAACTCGCGCGGCGTGCCGCCGGCGAACACCACGCCGCGCTTGGCCGCCTGCGCCTGGCGCCTGAGCGTGATGTTGCACGGCGCGGTCTCGTTCCAGGTGGTGGCGACGCCGACGAACGGCTGGTGGACCTCCTTGTCGCTCAGCCCCATGGCGTAATAGAACGACCGGTGCGGCGCGCGCTCGGGCCCCTCGGTCGCGTGTCGGCTCGGCAGCTTGCTCTTGTCGATGCGGCTCATCTCGCCCCTTCCCTTCGCTGTTCGGCCCGGCCGGAGCCGGCCCCGCCTGCGGACGGGGACGAATCATAAGCATGGCCGCGCCGATGCCCAGCGGAATCGCGGCCGCGCACTGGCGTGCGCCGTCCGGCGACCTATCTCGGTTGCAGGAGGAGGCCCGGTCGATGCCCGTGCTGCGCGCGTTCGTGCTCGTCCTGCTGGCGCTCGGCGCCGGCCTGCCGCGACCTGCCGGCGCCGACCTGGTCAAGCCGTTGCTGTGCCCGCAGGCCGAGATCCTGTGCCTGCAGAAGCTCGGCTACAACTGGCAGAAATGCGGCACCCTCACCGGGCCCGGCGGCGGCGCCCAGGAGTTTCCGCTGTGCCCGGCCGCGGACGGCTACGCCTGCGTGCCGTGCTGGTTCGGCTCGCTCGCCGAGACCGCGGCCCAGTGCCGCGCGCGCTTCGGGCCCGACTGCGGCCACTTCGTCGAGCACGACGCGCGCTGGCGCGGCGAATGGGGCGCGTTCGCCTGGCCGGAGAATTCGTCGCTGTTCCTGCTGTTCGGCGCCGGCCCGCACTGACTCCTCGAGGGGCTCAGACCGCGCTCAGGCGTGCCACCGCCTGATCGAGCTTGCGTCGCGACAGGTCGGCCTCGGCGCGGCGCTCGCGCTGCTCTGCGATCACGTCCTCGGGCGCGCGGGCGAGGAACTGCTCGTTCGACAGCTTGGTATCCAGCTTGGCGATCTCCGAGATGACTTTCTTGAG
>DASWHU010000285.1:0-16010 GCA_036398035.1 Alphaproteobacteria bacterium
GGCGCTAGGATGCGGCGATGGCAGCCCCGATCTTAACGCTCAGGTCGGTTGCGGTGCGCTTCGGGCCTGAGCCCGTGTTCGCGGACGCGGACCTGGTGCTCGGCGCGCGCGACCGGCTGTGCCTGGTCGGGCGCAACGGCAGCGGCAAGTCGACCCTGATGGCGCTGATCGCAGGCCGGCTCGAGCCCGATGCGGGCGAGCGCTGGGCGCGCCCGGGGCTCGGCATCGGCGTCCTCGACCAGGCGGTGCATGCGCGCCCGGGCGAGACCGTCGCCGACTTCGTCGCCGCCGGCGGCGCCCGCGAAGCGCACGCGATCGCCGCCGCGCTCGCGCCCCTCGCCGTCGCGCCGGAGCGCGCCATGGACTCGCTGTCGGGCGGCGAGGCGCGCCGTGCCGCGCTTGCCCGCGCGCTCGCCGGCGCGCCCGAGCTGCTGCTGCTCGACGAGCCGACCAACCATCTCGACCTGCCGGCGATCGAGTGGCTCGAGCAATGGTTGGCGAGCTATCGGGGCGCGCTGGTGGTGGTCAGCCATGACCGCGCGCTGTTGCTCGGCACCGCCGGCCGCCTCGGCTGGCTCGACCGTGGCCGATTGCGCCTGCTCGACGGCGGCTACGACCGCTTCGATGCCTGGCGCGAGCAGGTCTATGCCGAGGACGCGCGCGCCCAAAGCCGCATCGACCAGCGGCTCAAGGCCGAGGCCGACTGGCTGCGCCACGGCGTGACCGCGCGCCGGCGGCGCAACCAGGGGCGACTGCGCGCGCTCGAGGCGCTGCGCGAACGCCGCCGGGCGCTGCCCCGGATCGCCGGGGCGCCGGCGCTGGCGCTGGCCGAGGCCGCGACCTCGGGCAAGCTCGCCATCGAGGCCGTGCACGTCACCAAGCGGCTCGGCGGACGGATGGTCATTCGCGACCTCTCGCTGACCGTGATGCGCGGCGAGCGGATCGCCATCACCGGCCCGAACGGCGCCGGCAAGACCACTCTGCTCGGCCTGCTGTCCGGCGCGCTGGCGCCCGATGAGGGCGCGGTCAAGCTCGGCGCGGGCGTCCAGGCGGTGGTGTTCGACCAGCGCCGCGAGGCGCTCGACGGCGCCCGGACCGTGACCGAGATCCTGTGCCCGGCGGGCGGCGACCAGGTGACGGTGCGCGGCCGGCGCCGCCACGTCAGCGGCTTCCTGCGCGACTTCCTGTTCGATCCCGCCCAGGCCCGCAGCCCGGTCTCAAGCCTGTCGGGCGGGGAGAAGAGCCGGCTGTTGCTCGCCGCCCTGTTCGCGCGGCCGAGCAACCTCTTGGTGCTCGATGAGCCGACCAACGATCTCGACCTCGACACCCTCGAGCTGCTGCAGGACGTGCTCGCCGACTACGACGGCACGGTGCTGATGGTCAGCCACGACCGCACCCTGATCGACCGCCTGGCCACGGTCACCCTGTGGCTCGCGGGCGAGGGCAGGGTCGAGGCGGTGGTCGGCGGCTTCGCCGAGCTCGCCCGGCTGCGGCAAAGCGTCCCGGCGGCGACGCGGCGGGCGCGGGCGCGCGCCGCCGCCGCGCCCCAGCGCCCGCGCTCACCGCGCCGCGGGCTCGGCTACAAGGACCAGCGCGAGCTCGATCTGTTGCCCCAGCGCATCGCCGAGCTGACGGCCGAGATCGCCGCGCTCGAGCGCGACCTCGCCGAGCCGGACCGGTACCGCCGCGAGCCCGGCGCGCTCGCCGCGCTCGGCGCCCGCCACCGCGACGCGCGCCAGGCGCTGGCCGCGGCCGAGGACCGCTGGCTCGAGCTCGCGGCGCGCGCCGAGGCGCTCGGCGCCGACCGCACCGCCCCTTGACCCGCGCCCGCCGAGGCTCTAGCTGATAGGCGCGCCAGACGGCCGGACGGCCGCTCCGCTCAGGCGGAGAGGAAAGTCCGGGCTCCACGGGAACGCGGTGCCGGGTAATGCCCGGCGGGGGCGACCCCAGGGAAAGTGCCACAGAGAGCAGACCGCCCGCCCGCGCAAGCCGGCGGGCAAGGGTGAAAGGGTGCGGTAAGAGCGCACCGCGTCGCCGGCGACGGCGACGGCACGGCAAACCCCACCGGGAGCAAGACCAAATAGGGACGGCGCGCCCCGCGTTCGCGCGGGCAGGCCGGGTTTCCGCGGCCGCCGTCCGGGTAGGTCGCGCGAGGCGCCCGGTAACGGGCGTCCCAGATGAATGGCCGTCGCCCGCGTCATGCGGGTACAGAACCCGGCTTACAGGCCGTCTGGCGCTCGCTCTACAACTTGTGCCGCGGCGCGAAGGCGCGCGCTCAACATGTTGTCGTCTTTTGCGATGTCGTGACCGATACTGCGTGCCACAGGATCGCGCGCCCGGGCTATAATAGAACATAACAAGAACATATTTTAGCCACAATCGATGCCTAGAGTGGCCACCTGGTCGCTCCTACCAGGGCTAGACCTCACATTTCGGGCGCCGGCGACGCGGCAGCGACTTCGCTGACGAAGTCTTGAAATACCCCATGGGAAGACTGGCTGGTCCCATTGACGCCCATATATTCCCATGTTATCCCATCGTCTCCCACACGGGCGAGCCGGTGGGCGGCCGCGTCGGGGACGGCCGAGACGGCGGGCGGCGGCCGGTGCGGGGACTTCCGGGGTGATCCCGTGAAGGGGGGAACGAGTGGCATTTTTCGTCGGCAGCCACGAGCAGCGCATCGACCGCAAGGGCCGCGTGTCGGTGCCGGTGCTGTTTCGCGACGTGCTCGGCAAGGACGCCTCATTCTACGCTTTTCCCGCCTTTAGTCATCACGGCGTCTTGTGCCACACGGCCAATTACATGGACACGCTCTGCACCGACGTCGATGACCTTGCCACGTTTTCGGACGAACAGGATCACCTGTCGTGGGCGATCTTCGGCATGAGCCATGTGCTCACACCTGACAAGGAAGGGCGCGTTAGCCTCCCTGGCGCGCTCTGTCAGCACGCCGAGATCGAAGACATGGTGGTGTTTGTCGGCACCGGCCGGTCCTTCCAATTGTGGGCTCCTGCGCATTACAGGGTACAGCAGTCGCAGGTTCGGGACCGCGTCCTCGCCGACCGTCAGGCGCTGCGTCGGCGCCCCCAGGCCAACCCCAGTCCAGTCCGGCCTGTGGAGAGTGGCACGTGACCGGAACGTCTCCCTCCCTGCGTTCCGGCCACGTGCCCGTCTTGTTGAATGAGGTCGTGGCCGCGCTTGCGCCGCGCGCGGGCGCGCTCTACGTCGATGCCACCTTTGGCGGCGGCGGCACCAGCGAGGCCTTGCTCGAGGCCGCGGCGTGCACGGTGATCGCGATCGACCGCGATCCCGACGCGGCGGCGCGCGGTGGTGCGCTGGCTAATCGTTACCGCGGCCGATTTGAATTCGCTGCGGGCAGGTTCGGGGACATCGAGCGCCTGCTCGGCGACCGCGCGGCGCGCGGCGTCGACGGCGGCATCGTGTTCGACCTCGGCGTCTCGTCCTACCAGCTTGCCGAGCCCGCGCGCGGCTTCAGCTTCCGCGCCGACGGCCCGCTCGACATGCGCATGGACAAGTCCGGCCCGAGCGCGGCGGACGTGGTCAACGACACCGGCGAGGCCGAGCTCGCCGATATCCTGAGGCGCTTCGGCGAGGAGAGGCGGGCGCGCCGCGTCGCCGCGGCGATCGCCAAGGCGCGCCGCGAGCGGCCGCTCACGCGCACCGGCGAGCTTGCCGAGGTGATCCGCGGCGCGCTGCCGCCGGCGCAGGGCGGCATCGATCCGGCGACGCGCAGCTTTCAGGCGCTGCGCATCTACGTCAACGACGAGCTCGGCGAGCTCGAGCGAGCGCTCTGCGCCGCCGAGCGGCTGCTGGTCGCGGGCGCGCGCCTGGTGGTGGTCTCGTTCCATTCGCTCGAGGACCGCATCGTCAAGCGCTTCCTCGCCCGTCGCGCGCGGCCGGCGCCGCTGAGCTCGCGCCACAGCCCCGAGGCGCGCGCGGGCCGCGACGCCGGTGCCGAGGCGCCGTCGTTCCGGCTGCTGACCCGGCGCGCGGTCAGGCCGTCGGCGGCGGAGATGGCGGCCAACCGGCGCGCGCGCTCGGCGCGCTTGCGGGCCGCCGAGCGCACCGCGGCGCCGGCCTGGCGGGAGGCGGCGTGATGCGCGCCTCGACCGTGCTCGCCGCGCTCGCCCTCGCCCTCGCCGCCGCCGGCATGTACCAGCTCAAATACGAGGTCGCCGCGCTCGAGGCCGAGAAACAGGCGACGGCGCGCGCGCTCGCCGGCGAGCGCGAGACCATCCACGTGCTCGCCGCCGAGTGGGCCTATCTCAACCGTCCGGAACGGCTGGCGGAGCTCGCCCAGCGCCATCTCGACCTGGTGCCGCTCGACGGTGCGCGCGTCACCAGCTTTGCCGACCTGCCGCGCCGCGACACCGAGCTCGCCGCCGCCGCCGAAGAGGCGCCGCGATGACCCACGAGGCCTTACCCGACGCGGTCCGGCTCGAGGGCGCCGGCAAGCGCGCGCTCGAGGTCGGCCGGACCCGGCTGGTGATCGGCGCGACCCTGTTCGCGCTCGGCTTCCTTGGCCTCGGCCTGCGCCTGGTTGAAGTGTCGGTGCTCGGCGGCGGCGACGACGCCGGGCGCAGCGGCGGCAGCGCAGCCGCGGGCGCGCAGCGCGCCGACATCGTCGACCGCAACGGCGTGGTGCTGGCAACCAACGTCGAGTCGCACGCGCTCTATGCCGATGCCCGGCTGGTGCGCGACGCGCCGGCGCTGGCCAGGCGCCTGGCCGAGATCCTCCCCGACCTCGACCCGGAGCAGGCCGCGCGCGGCCTTGCCAGCGGGCGCAGCTTCGTCTGGATCCGCCGCCAGCTGAGCCCGCGCCAGGTCTACGCGGTCAACCGGCTCGGCGAGCCGGGGCTGCGCTTCCTGCCCGCCCAGCGCCGGGTCTATCCGCTCGGGCCGCTGGTCTCGCACGTCCTCGGCTATGTCGACGTCGACAACCGCGGGCTCGGCGGCATCGAGCGCCGCTTCGACCGCGAACTGCAGGCCGACCCGGCGGCACCGCTTGCGCTGTCGCTCGACATCCGCTTCCAGCACGTGCTGCGCGCCGAGCTCGCCGCGGCGCTCGCGGAGTTCAAGGCGATCGGCGCCGCAGGCGTGATCCTCGACATCGCCAGCGGCGAGGTGCTGGCGATGGTCAGCCTGCCCGACTTCGACCCCAATCGCCCGGCGACCGATGCGGGCGGCGACGATGCGCGCTTCAACCGCGCCGCGCTCGGCCGCTACGAGATGGGCTCGACGTTCAAGACCTTCACCGCCGCGATGGCGCTCGACTCGGGCACGGTCGCGCTCACCGACGGCTTCGATGCCTCCCAGCCGCTGCACATCGCGCGCTTCACCATCCGCGACTTTCATCCCGAAGGCCGTTGGCTGTCGGTGCCTGAGATCTTCATGTACTCATCGAACATCGGCGCCGCCAGGATGGCGCTCGCGGTCGGGGCCGAGCGCCAGCGCGACTATCTGGGGCGGTTCGGCCTGCTGGCGCCGTCGCCGGTCGAGCTGCCCGAGGTCGGCGAGCCGATCACGCCCGACGTCTGGCGCGAGGTGACGACGGCGACCATCGGCTTCGGCCACGGCATCGCCATCAGCCCGCTGCAGATGGCCACCGCGGTCGCCTCGCTGGTCAACGGCGGCACCGCGGTGACGCCGACCGTGCTGCTCAGGCGCGGCGCGCCGGCCGCGGGCGCGCAGGTGGTCTCGCCCCGCACCTCGCACCAGATGCGCCAGCTACTGCGCCTGGCGGTCAAGCTCGGCACCGGCAAGCGGGCCGAGGTCGAGGGCTATCTGGTCGGCGGCAAGACCGGCACCGCGGAAAAGTCGGGCAAGCGCGGCTACGACCGCCGGCGGCTGATCTCGTCGTTCGTCGGCGCCTTCCCGATCGACCGGCCGCGCTACGTCGTGTTCGCGGTGCTCGACGAGCCCAAGGGCACCGAGCGCACCCTCGGCTACGCTACCGGCGGCTGGACGGCGGCGCCGCTGGTCGCGCGCGTGGTCGCGCGCATCGCGCCGCTGGCCGGGATCGCGCCGCGCAGCGCGCCGTTGCCGGGCGAGGACGGAGACGACGGCAAGCCGCTCCTGGTTACGCCCGACGGCACCGAGATCCGCCTTGCGTCTTTCTGAGCTCGCGCGCGACGGGCCGATGGTCGACATGCAGGGCGCGCCCGACACCGACATCGCGGGGCTTGCCTGCGACAGCCGCGAGGTTCGCCCCGGCTTCCTGTTCGCCGCCTTGCCGGGCGCGCGCACCGACGGCGCGCGCTTCATCGACGACGCCATCCGCCGCGGCGCGCGCGCGGTGCTCGGCCCGCCCGCCGAGGCGGCGCGGGCGCGCGCCGGGCGCATCGCCTTCATCGCCGATGCCAACCCGCGCCGGCGCTACGCGCTGATGGCGGCGCGCTTCTTCCCCGCCCAGCCCGCCACCCTGGTCGCGGTGACCGGCACCAACGGCAAGACCTCGGTTGCGGCGTTCGCGTGTGCGCTGTGGCGCCGGCTCGGCCGGCAGGCGGCGAGCCTGGGCACGCTCGGCGTCGACGCCCCCGGGCTCCGCCGGCCGGGCGCGCTGACCACGCCCGATCCGGTCGCGCTCCATCGCCTGCTCGACGACCTCGCGCGCGCCGGCGTCGACCACGCGGTGATCGAGGCGTCGAGCCACGGGCTCGCTCAGCACCGCTGCGACGGCGTGCGCCTGGTCGCCGCCGCGTTCACCAACCTGACCCGCGACCATCTCGACTATCACGGCACCGAGGACACCTACTTCGCCGCCAAGGCGCGGCTGTTCGCCGAGCTCTTGCCGGCCGGGGCCGCCGCGGTGCTCAATCGCGACTCGCCCCGCTACCCGGAGCTCGCGGCATTGTGCGCGCGCCGCGGCCACCGACTGGTCGGCTACGGCCGCGACGCCGAGGCGGGCGATGCGCCCGAGATCGCGCTCATCGACTCGACCGCCGCGCCCGACGGCCTGGCGCTGACGTTGCGTATCGGCAGGACGCGCCACCGCATCGACACCCGCCTGGTCGGCGGCTTCCAGGCGCACAACCTGATGTGCGCGCTGGCGCTGGTCATCGCCTGCGGCGAGGACGCGGCGCGCGCGGCCGCCGCCGCCGAAGGGATCGCAGCGCCGCGCGGCCGGCTCGAGCGCGTCGCGCGCCTTGCCGACGGCGCGCCGATCTTCGTCGACTACGCGCACACGCCGGATGCGCTGCGCGCGGTGCTCGAGGCGGTGCGCGGCCACGTCCAGGGCCGCCTGCATCTGGTGTTCGGCGCCGGCGGCGACCGCGACCCCGGCAAGCGGCCGCAGATGGGCGCGGTCGCGGCAGCGCTCGCCGACCGGGTCATCGTCACCGACGACAACCCGCGCAGCGAGCAGCCGGCGGCGATCCGCGCCGCGATCCTGGCCGCGGCGCCGGGCGCGCGCGAGATCGCCGATCGCGCCCTGGCGATCGCCGAGGCGGTCGGCGCCCTGCGCCCCGGAGACGCCCTGGTGATCGCGGGCAAGGGACACGAGACCGGGCAGATCATTGGCGAGCGAACGATTCCCTTCGACGATGCCGAGGTGGCGCGGGCGGCGGTGGCGGCGCTCGCCGGCGGCGGAGACGGGGCATGAGCGCGCCGGCGCTGTGGACCGCGGCCGAGGTCGCCGCCGCCACCGGCGGGCGGAGCACCGGCGCCTGGACTGCGACCGGGGTCTCGATCGACAGCCGCTCGCTCGCGCCGGGCGACCTGTTCTTCGCGCTCGCGGGACCGACCTTCGACGGCCACGACTTCGCCCGCGCGGCGCTCGACGCCGGCGCCGCGGCGGCGGTGGTCGCGCGTATTCCGGCGGCGCTCGAAGATGCGCGCGCACTGGTGACGGTCGACGACACGCTCGATGCGCTCGAATTGCTCGGCGCCGCCGGGCGGGCGCGCGCGCGCGCGCGCGTGGTCGGCGTCACCGGCAGCGTTGGCAAGACTGGCACCAAGGAGATGTGCGCCGCGACGCTCGCCGCGTTCGGCACCGTCCACGCCAGCCCCGGCAGCTACAACAACCAGGTCGGGGTGCCGCTGACGCTTGCCAGGCTCGCGCCGGCGACCGGCTTCGCGGTCATCGAGATGGGCATGAACCATACCGGCGAGATCGCCGCGCTGACCCGCATCGCCCGGCCCCATGTCGCAATCATTACCGGCATCGAGGCGGTTCATCTCGAGTTCTTCGCCGGCCTGCACCGCATCGCCCAGGCCAAGGCGGAGATCTTCGACTGCATCCCTGCGCCCGCCGCGGCGGTGCTCAACCGCGACAATGCCTGCTTCCGCCAGCTTGCCCAGGCGGCCCGGCGCGCCGGCGTCGAGCGCGTGATCGGCTTCGGCGCGCTGCCCGACTGCGAGGTGCGGCTGGTCGATTACGCCGCGGCGCCGGGCGACAACCGCATCGAGGCCGAGGTCGACGGGCGCGCGCTCGCCTACACCCTTGGCGCCGACGGCCGCCATTGGGCGCTCAACAGCCTGGCCGCGCTCGCCGCGGTGCACGCGCTCGGGCGCGACGTCGAGGCCGCGGCCGCGCGCCTGGCCGGCGTCGCCACGCCGCCCGGACGCGGTGCGCGCACGACCCTGGCGCTCGCCGGCGGGCGCCGCGTCATCCTGGTCGACGATGCCTACAACGCGAGCCCGGCCTCGATGCGCGCCGCGTTCGAGGCGCTGGCCGCGATCCCGGTGCCGCGCGGCGGGCGCAGGCTCGCCGTGCTCGGCGACATGCTCGAGCTGGGCGCTGAGTCCGAACGCCTGCACGCCGCGCTCGCGCTCGACATAGAGCGCGCCAATATCGACGTCGTGATCACGGTCGGCTCGTTCATGGCGGCGCTCAATGACGCGCTGCCGGCGGCACGCCGCGGCCCCCATGCCGGCTCGCCCGAGGCGGTGGCGGAGCTCCTGCCTGAGGTCTTGCACGACGGCGACGTGCTGCTGGTCAAGGGCTCGCACGCCAGCGCCATGTACCGGCTGGTGGACGCGCTCCGCCGCCTCGACACCTCCGGCGCCACCAATCCGTCGCGCTGCGCCGCGGCGGTCGAGGGCTGAGGCGGGAGGCGGCAATGCTGTACAACCTGCTGGCGCCGCTCGCCGACCAGTTCAGCCTGTTCAACCTGTTCCGCTACCTGACCTTTCGTACCGGCGGGGCAATCATTACCGCGCTCATCGTCAGCTTCGTGCTCGGGCCTATCGTGATCCGCTGGCTGCGCACGCGCCAGGGCACTGGCCAGCCGATCCGGACCGACGGCCCGGCGCGCCATCTCGAGGCCAAGCAGGGCACGCCGACCATGGGCGGCTTCCTGATTTTGCTGGCGCTGACCGCCGGCACCCTGTTGTGGGCCGACCTCGCCAACCGGTTCGTCTGGGTGGTGCTGCTGGTGACCCTCGGGTTCGGCGCCGTCGGCTTCGTCGACGACTATCTCAAGGTAGCGCGGCGCAGCCATCGCGGCCTGCCCGCGCGGCTCAAGCTGCTGATCCAGTTCGCGATCGCGCTCTTGGCCACGGTGTGGATCGTGCGCCTGATGCCGGGGGCCGTGGCCACGGCGCTGGCGCTGCCGTTCCTCAAGAACGTGCTGCTCCAGCTCGGCTGGTTCTTCGTGCCGTTCGCGATGCTGGTGATCGTCGGCGCGTCGAACTCGGTCAACCTGACCGACGGCCTCGACGGGCTCGCCATCGTGCCGATCATGATCGCCGCCGCCTGCTTCGGCTTCATCTCGTACCTGGCCGGCAACACGGTCTACGCCAACTACCTGCAGATCCACGGCGTGCCCGGGTCGGGCGAGCTTGCCGTGCTGTGCGGCGCTCTGGTCGGCGCCAGCCTCGGCTTCCTGTGGTTCAACGCGCCACCCGCGATGGTGTTCATGGGCGACACCGGCTCGCTGTCGGCCGGCGGCGCGCTCGGCGCAATCAGCGTGATCACCAAGCACGAGCTGGTGCTGGCGATCATCGGCGGCCTGTTCGTGCTCGAGGCCGTGTCGGTGATCGTCCAGGTGGTGTCGTTCAAGCTCACCGGCCAGCGCGTGTTCCGCATGGCGCCCCTTCACCACCACTTCGAGCAGAAGGGGTGGCAGGAGCCGACCATCGTCATCCGGTTCTGGATCATCGCCTCGATCCTGGCGCTCGCCGGGCTGTCGACGCTCAAGCTGAGGTGAGGCGATGATCCCGGTGCAGGGCTATCGCGATGCCACGGTTGCGGTGTTCGGCCTCGGCCGCAGCGGCCTTGCCGCGGTGCAGGCGCTCGCCGCCGGCGGCGCCGAGGTGCTCGCCGACGACGACGCCGCCGACCGCCGCCGGGCGGCGGTCGCGCTCGGCGCGCGCGCGACCTCGCTCGCCGCCGCCGACTGGCCGGGCATCGCCGCGCTGGTGCTGAGCCCCGGCGTGCCGCTCAGCCACCCGGCGCCGCACCCGGTGGTTGACGCCGCGCGCGCGGCCGGCGTCGAGGTGATCGGCGAGGTCGAGCTGTTCGCCCGCAGCCTGCGCCCGGGGGGCGGCGTCTGCGCCAACGGGCCGCGCCTGGTCGGCATCACCGGCACCAACGGCAAGTCGACCACCACCGCGCTGCTCGGCCACATGCTCGCGCGCGCCGGGCGGCCGGTCCAGGTCGGCGGCAATCTCGGCACCGCCGCGCTCGCGCTCGAGCCGCTCGGCGAGGACGGCGTCTACGTGCTCGAGATGTCATCCTACCAGCTCGACCTGATCAGCTCGCTGGTGTTCGACGTCGCGGCGCTGGTCAACGTCTCGCCCGACCACATCGACCGCCACGGCGACATGGCCGGCTACGTGGCGGCGAAGCGGCGCATCTTCGCCGGCCAGGGCGCGGCGTGCACGGCGGTGATCGCGCTCGACGACACGGTCACGGCGGCGATCTTCGACGACCTCGATCGCGCCGGCGCGCAGCGCCTGATCCCGGTGTCGACGCGGCGGGCGTTGGAGCGCGGCGTCTATGTCGCGGACGGGTCGCTGATCGACGCCCTCGACGGGGCCCCGCGCCGGATCACCTCGCTCGACGGCATCGCCACCCTGCCCGGCGCGCACAACCGCCAGAACGCGGCGGTCGCCTACGCCGCGGCGCGCGCGCTCGGCGTTGCGCCCGAGGCCGCGGCCGACGGCCTGCGCAGCTACCCCGGCCTCGCCCACCGACTCGAGCTGGTCGCGACCATCGCCGGCGTGCGCTTCGTCAACGACAGCAAGGCGACCAACGTCGCCGCCGCGTCACAGGCGCTGGCCTGCTACGACACGATCTACTGGATTGCCGGCGGGCGGGCGAAGGACGAGCCGCTGGCGCCGCTCGAGCCCCTGCTCGGGCGCGTCGCCCACGCCTTCCTGATCGGCGAGTCGGCAGCGCGCTTCGCCGCGGCGCTCGAGGGTCGCGTCCCGGTTACCGCCGCCGGCGACCTCGCCCGCGCGGTCGCCGCCGCCGCCGATCGCGCCGCCCGCGAGCGGCGCGCGGGCGCGGTGGTGCTGCTGTCGCCGGCCTGCGCCTCGTTCGACCAGTTCCGCGACTTCGAGCACCGCGGCGAGATGTTCCGCGCCGCGGTCCGGCGCCTCGAGGACGCCTCGCCCGGGGAGGCCGCGCCGTGACCGGCTTCACGCGCACCGACACCAGCCTGGTCGCCCGCTGGTGGTGGACCGTCGACCGCTGGATGCTGGCGGCGCTGGCGCTGCTGATCGGCGTCGGCGCGGTGATGGTGCTGGCGGCGAGCCCGGCGGTGGCCGAGCGGCTCGACCTCGACGGCTTCTACTTCGTGCGCCGGCACCTGCTGCTGCTCGGGCCGGCATTGGCGGTGATGCTTGCCGCCTCGCTGCTGTCGCCGACCGGGGTGCGCCGCCTCGCCGTGATCCTGCTCGCGGCCGGCCTGGTGCTGATGGTTGCCACGCTGTTGGTTGGCGAGGACGTGAAGGGCGCGCGCCGCTGGCTGAGCATCGCCGGGCTGTCGGTGCAGCCGTCCGAGATCGTCAGGCCGGGGTTCGTGGTGGTGGCGGCATGGCTGTTCGCCACCCGCCGCCAGTACCCGCGCTTCCCGGGCGATGCGCTGGCGACCGTCCTCTTGGGGCTGGTCTTGCTGCTGCTGGTCCTGCAGCCCGACTTCGGCATGGCGTTCACCCTGGCCGGGGTGTGGCTCGCCGAGTTCTTCGTCGCCGGCCTGCCGATGATCTGGATCGGCGGCCTGCTCGCGCTCGGGGTCGGCGGCCTGGTGGCGGGCTATGTCGGCCTCGACCACGTCCACAGCCGCGTCGACCGCTTTCTCGACCCCGCGGCCGGCGACACCTATCAGGTCGATACCTCGCTGCGCGCGTTCGCGAGCGGCGGGCTGCTCGGGCGCGGCCCGGGCGAGGGGGTGGTCAAGGGGCAGCTGCCCGATGCCCATGCCGACTTCATTTTCGCGGTCATCGGCGAGGAGTTCGGGCTGATCGCCTGCCTGGTGCTGGTCGGCCTGTTCGCGTTCGTGGTGCTGCGCGGCTTTGCCCGCCTGATGCGCGAGGAGGACCTGTTCGCGGTGATTGCCGGGGCGGGCCTGTTGTCGCTGTTCGGCCTGCAGGCGCTGCTCAACATGGCGGTCACCCTCCGCCTGGTGCCGACCAAGGGCATGACCCTGCCGTTCGTCTCCTATGGCGGCTCGTCGCTGATCGCGCTTGCCGCGGGCATGGGCATGATGCTGGCGCTGACCCGCTGGCGGCCGCGGCCGGAGGCCGGGCGATGACCGCCGCGCCCACCTTCGGTCCGGTGGTGATCGCCGCCGGCGGCACCGGCGGCCACGTGATGCCGGCGCTCGCGCTCGCCCACGGCCTGCAGAGCGCGGGCTTCGCGCCGGCACTGGTCACCGACCGGCGCGGCACCGCCTTCGGCGACGAGCTCGGCGGCATCGCCTGTCACACGGTGCGCGCCGGCGGCCTCGCCGGGCGCGGCGTGATCGGCGCGCTGCGCGGCCTGATCGCGCTGGTCCTCGGCGGCTTCGAGGCGCGCGCGCTGCTCAGGCGGCTGGCACCCTCGCTCGCGGTCGGCTTCGGCGGCTATGCCTCGGTGCCGCCGCTGCTTGCCGCCGCGAGCCTCGGCGTGCCGACCCTGATCCACGAGGCTAACGCGGTGCTCGGCCGCGCCAACCGGCTGCTCGCGCCGCGCGCGCGCGCGATCGCGACCGCGTTCCCGGACACCCGCCGGATGCGCGCCGCCGACGGCAAGCGCGCGACGCGCACCGGCAACCCGGTGCGGCCCGAGATCATCGCCGCCCGCGACGTGCCCTATCCGGCGCTCGACCCGTCGGGGCCGGTGAGCCTGCTGGTGGTCGGCGGCAGCCAGGGCGCGCGGCTGCTGGGGCGCATGGTGCCGGTGGCGCTCGCGCGGCTCGATCCGGGCCTGCGGCGCCGGCTCTTCGTCGCCCAGCAGTGCCGTCCCGAGGACCTGGAAGATGCCCGGCGCATGTTTGCCGAGGCAAGCATCGAGGCCGAGGTGGCGCCGTTCTTCGATGACGTCGGCAGACGCCTCGCCGCGAGCCATCTGGTGATCGCGCGCGCCGGTGCCTCCACCGTCGCCGAGCTCGCCTGCGCCGGCCGCCCCGCCGTGCTGGTGCCGTTCGCGCGCGCCATCGACAACCACCAGGAGGCGAACGCGCGCATGCTCGAGGCCGCGGGCGGGGCCTGGGTGATGCTCGAATCCGAGCTCTCCGCCGACTCGCTCGCCCAGCGCCTTGCCGAGCTGCTCGCAGGCGCCGAGCTGCCCGCGGCGGCGGCGCGGGCGCGCGCGTTCGGCGTGCCCGACGCATCCGAGAGGCTGGTCGCGCTGGCGCGCGGGATCATGCACCCGAAGCCGGAGGCAGAGGCGGCATGAGCAAGCTTCCCCTCGACATCGGCATCCTGCACTTCGTCGGCATCGGCGGCATCGGCATGAGCGGCATCGCCGAGGTGATGCACAACCTGGGCTATCGCGTGCAAGGCAGCGATCTCGCCGACAACGCCTCGGTGCGCCGGCTGCGCGCGCTCGCCATACCGATCACCATCGGCCATGCGGCCGACAATCTGGGCGAGGCCTCGGTGGTGGTGGTCTCGAGCGCGGTCAAGGCCGACAACGTCGAGGTGGCGGCGGCGCGCGCCAAGCTGTTGCCGGTAGTCCGCCGGGCGGAGATGCTGGCCGAGCTGATGCGGCTCAAATGGTCGGTCGCGGTCGGCGGCACCCACGGCAAGACCACCACCACCTCGATGATCGCGGCGCTGCTGGATGCGGCCGGGCTCGACCCGACCGTGATTAACGGCGGCATCATCAACGCCTACGGCACCAACGCCCGCCTCGGCGCCGGCGACTGGATGGTGGTCGAGGCCGACGAGTCCGACGGCAGCTTCGTCCGGCTGCCGGCAACCATTGCCGTGGTCACCAACATCGACCGCGAGCATCTCGACTTCTACGGCGACTTCGACCGGTTGCGGCGCGCGTTCCAGAGCTTCGTCGAGAACATCCCGTTCTACGGCTTCGCGGCGCTGTGCATCGACCATCCCGAGGTGCAGGCGATGATCGGGCGCATCTCTGACCGGCGCATCGTCAGCTACGGGCTGAGCCCACAGGCCGACGTGCGCGCGGCCGAGATCCGCGCCGCCGGCGAGGACACCCACTTCGACGTCGCCATCGAGCGCCGCAGGCCGGGCGAGGGCGAGGTGCGCATGATCCGCAACCTGGTCCTGCACATGCCGGGCGCGCACAACGTCCAGAACGCGCTGGCGACGGTGGTGGTCGGTGTCGAGATGGGCCTCTCCGAGGATACCATCCGCAAGGCGCTGGCCGGGTTCACCGGCGTGCGCCGGCGCTTCACCCGGGTCGGCGAGGCCGGCGGCATCGCCGTGATCGACGACTACGGCCACCACCCGGTCGAGATCGCCGCGGTGCTCAAGGCGGCGCGCCAGGTGGTCGCCGCCCGCGGCGGCGGCCGGGTGATCGCGGTGGTCCAGCCGCATCGCTATACCCGGCTCCGCGACCTGTTCGAGGAGTTCTGCACCTGCTTCAACGATGCCGCGGCGGTGGTCGTCGCCGACGTCTACCCGGCCGGCGAGGAGCCGATCGAGGGCATCGATCGCGACGCCCTGGTCGAGGGCCTGCGCGCGCGCGGCCACCGCGCCGTGGTCGCGCTCGAGGCGCCCGAGGCGCTGCCTGAGACGATTCACGGCCTGGCGGTGCCCGGCGACTTGGTCGTGTGTCTCGGTGCCGGCTCGATCAGCCAGTGGGCGAACGACCTGCCGGCCGGCTTGCGCGGCCTCGGCCAGGCGCCGACCGCGGCGGGGGGCGGGCGATGATGACGGCTGCGCGCTCGCGCCTGATCGACCGGCTGCCGGCGGTGCGCGGCACCGTGCGCGCGAATGCGCCGCTCGCGCGCTTCACCTGGTTCCGCGTCGGCGGCCCGGCCGAGGTGCTGTTCACCCCCGCCGATCTCGACGACCTGCAACTGTTGCTCGGCCAACGGCCGGCCGAGGTGCCGGTGACCGTGCTCGGCGTCGGCTCGAACGTACTGATCCGCGACGGCGGCATCGACGGCGTGGTGATCCGGCTGGGGCGCGCCTTCGCCGCGATCGAGGCGGCGGGCATGGAGGTGCGCGCGGGCGCGGCCGCACTCGACATGCGGGTGGCGCGCGCGGCCGAGACGGCGGGCATCGCCGGGCTCGAGTTCCTGGCCGGGGTGCCGGGCACGATCGGCGGCGCGGTGCGCATGAACGCCGGCGCCTACGGGCACCAGATCGGCGAGGTCATCGAGACCATCGACGCGCTCGACGAGCACGGCGAACGCCACCGCGTGGCTGCCGGCGAGATCGCCTTCCACTACCGCCACAGCGACCTGCCCGAGAGCTGGATCTGCACCGCGGCGACGCTCGCAGGCCACGCGGATTCGCCGGCGCGGATCGGGGCGCGCATGGCCGAGATCACCGCCGCGCGCGAGGCCGCCCAGCCGATCCGCACCCGCACCGGCGGCAGCACCTTCACCAACCCGCCCGCCACGGCCGCGGGCGGCCTCAGC
>DASWHU010000286.1:0-2947 GCA_036398035.1 Alphaproteobacteria bacterium
TGACGATGAAATGGCCGGCAAAGTACAGGTTGTAGGCGGCCCCGGCCGGCACCTCGATGCCGGCGGGCGCATCCTCGTAGCCGGTGAGCAGCGCCCGGATGTAGTCGGCGCCGCCGGCGCGCGCCTTGTACATCAGCGACAGATCCGGCGGCGCCTTGCCGCCGTTGGCCGCCGCCGCCGCCTTGTCGTTGGCGTAAGGCGAGACGAAGCGGTCCGATGCCCGCGCCGGGCGCTGGAACATGTCGCCGTCCTCGTCCGGGCCGTCCTCGACCTCGTACTCGGCCGCGATCGCGGCGATCTGGTCCTCGCTGTAGCCGATCCCGGCGAGGTCGCGATAGGCGACCAGATCGAGCCCGTGGCAGTTCGCGCACACCTGCAGGTAGACCTGCAGGCCGCGCTGCACGTCGGGGTGCCGGAAGCGCCCGAAGATGCCCTCGAACGACCACGCCTGCGCGGCGGGCGCCTGTGCCTCGCCGATTGCGGCCGCGGGCCCGGCGGCGACGGCGCCGGCAATCATCAGCCCGGCAAGCATCCCCGCGAGTCCCAGGCGCGGGGCGCCGCGCGCCGCCATCACGATCCCTCGCGGGCCGCCGCGCCGCCGCCCTCGGCGAGCACCGGCTCGGAGATGCTGACCGGCACCGGCCGCGGCGTCTCGAAGCGCCCGAGCAGCGGCATGATCACCAGGAAATGCAGGAAGTAGTACGCGGTCGCGATCTGCCCCAGGTTGACGTACTGGAAGGACTCGTTGCCCTTGAACACCGGCGCGTTCGGGGCATTCGCGCCGACGATGCCGAGGACCACGGTGTCGGCGACCAGCAGCCAGAACACCTGCTTGTAGATCGGCCGGAAACGGGCGCTGCGCACCGGCGAGGTGTCGAGCCAGGGCAGGAAGAACAGCAGCAGGATCGAGCCGAACATCAGCACCACGCCGATCAGCTTGGCGGGGATGAACCAGACGTTGAACGTGATCGAGCGCAGGATCGCGTAGTAGGGCAGGAAATACCACTCGGGTACGATGTGCGGCGGAGTGACCAGCGGGTTCGCGCGCACATAGTTGTCGGGATGGCTCAGATAGTTGGGCGCATAGAACACGAACGCGAAGAACACGATGAAGAACACGCCAATGCCGAACAGGTCCTTGATCGTGTAGTAGGGATGGAACGGGATCTCGTCCTTGCCGCCCTTGGTGTCGATGCCGACCGGGTTGTTGGAGCCGAACCGGTGCAGCGCCCACAGATGCAGGATGACCAGGCCGACGATCACGAACGGCAGCAGGTAATGCAGGCTGTAGAAGCGCTTGAGCGTGGGGTTGCCGACCGCGAAGCCGCCCCACAGCCAAGTCACGATGTCCTCGCCCCAGATCGGGATCGCCGAGAACAGGTTGGTGATCACGGTCGCCGCCCAGAAGCTCATCTGGCCCCAGGGCAGCACATAGCCCATGAACGCGCTGGCCATCATCGCGATCAGGATCAGCACCCCCATCCACCACAGCACCTCGCGCGGCGTCTTGTACGAGCCGTAATAGAGGCCGCGAAAGACGTGGATGTAGACCACGGCGAAGAACGCCGAGCCGCCGTTGGCGTGCACGTAGCGCAGCAGCCAGCCGTAGTTGACGTCGCGCATGATCAGCTCGACGCTGTCGAAGGCAAAGTCGACATGTCCCACATAGTGCATCGACAGCACGATGCCGGTGAGGATCTGGATCACCAGCACCAACCCGGCGAGCGAGCCGAAGCTCCACCAGTAATTGAGGTTGCGCGGCGTCGGATAGACGACCACCGCCTCGTTCAGCAGGGTGAAGATCGGCAGCCGGTAGTCGAACCACCTGACCAAGCGGCTGCCCGTCGAGAGCTCGCTCATGTCGCGGCGCCGCTAGCCGATTCGGATCGTATGGTCGTCGAGGAAGGCGTAGGGCGGCACCTCCAGGTTGGCCGGCGCCGGCCCCTTGCGGATCCTGCCCGAGGTATCGTAGTGCGAGCCGTGGCACGGGCAGTACCAGCCGCCGTAATCGCCGGCATTGCCGAGCGGTATGCAGCCGAGATGGGTGCACACGCCGACCACCACCAGCCATTCCGGCTTTTCGGCGCGCGCGGCGTCGGTCTGCGGGTCGGGCAGCGAGCTTTCGTCGACGTCGCGCGCGGCCTCGATCTCGGCGGTGGTGCGGTGGCGAACGAACACCGGCCGGCCGCGCCAGACCACGGTGATCGACTGGCCGACCTCGACCGGCGACAGGTCGACGTCGGCGCTGGCCAGCGCCAGCACGTCGCGCGACGGGTTCATCTGGTCGATCAGCGGCCACAGCGCCGCGAGCGTGCCGACGCCGGCGACCATGCCGGTGGCGATGTAGAGGAAGTCGCGGCGCGTCTCGCCGCCCGCTTCGTGCACCCCCGCTCCAGCGGTCTCCGCCATGCGCGCCCCGCATCGTGGCCGAAAAAAGCGCGGCCTTTGTGCCCCAATCCACCCGCGATGTCCAGGCCCCTGCCCGGCCGCATCGGGCCGCGATCGGGCACCGTTGCGCGGGGCGCGCGCGCGATGCTAGGGGTGGCGGCGGCAGGGGCGCGCGGAGCGCGGTGATGAGCCAGGCAGTCGAGATCGAGTCGCGAAAGGAGCGGGCGAGCGCGTGGTTCGCCGAGCTGCGCGATCGCCTCTGCGCCGCGTTCGAGGCGGTCGAGGACGCGCTCGCCCAAGGCCCGCACGTCGCCCTCGCGCCGGGCCGATTCGAGCGCACGCCCTGGACACGCCCGGGCGGCGGCGGCGGCGAGATGACGGTGATGCGCGGGCGCGTGTTCGAGAAGGTGGGGGTCAACGTCTCGACCGTCCACGGCGAGTTCTCGCCCGAGTTCCGCGCCCAGGTGCCGGGTGCCGCCGACGATGCGCGGTTCTGGGCGAGCGGCATCTCGCTGGTCGCGCATCCGCGCTCGCCGCTGGTGCCGGCGGCGCACATGAA
>DASWHU010000287.1:0-8023 GCA_036398035.1 Alphaproteobacteria bacterium
TCCAGCCGCCGCGCGGTCGCCTGGTCGTGGTAGTGCGAGAGGTCCGAGCTGATCACAATCAAGGTCTCCGGCCCGCCCCACAGCGCATCGAGCACGCCCGCGACCAGCGCCGGCACGGCGCGGCCCGCGACCAGCGGCACGATCTCGAACGCGCCCAGCAGCCGTTGCAGGAACGGCAGCTGGACCTCGAGTGCGTGCTCGTCGCGGTGGGCGGCGTCGTTGATCGAGACGCCCGGCAGTGCCGCCAGCGCCGCGATCGCCGCGCCATCGAGCGGGATGCGGCCGAGCGGGGTGGCGAACGCGCTCGCGCGCGGCACCGCAAGGCCGGCCAGCGCCACGTAATGCGACGGTCCTAACAGCACCACCCGGCGGATGCCCGCCGCCGCGCCGCTGTCCCGCAGCCGGGCGTAGGCGCGAGCCATCACCGGCCCCGAGTAGACGTAGCCGGCATGGGGCACGATCATCGCCTTGGGCGGGGCGTGCGGCGGGGCGTCCGCGGCCTCGGCCAGAAAGTCCTCGACCACCGCAGCGAGAACCTCCGGATGGTCGGGATAGAAGCTGCCGGCGACCGCCGCGGCCCGGACCGTGCTCGAGGTCATGGCTTGCCCGTTCGTCTGCGCCGCCCCACGCAGCCCGGCATATGCGCACCCCGGCGCTCCGCCGCAAGGCTGTTTCGCGGCCCGGCCGGCTACGCGACGTTTGGCCAAACGCATTGCGCGTCAGCGCCTGACCAACATCGGCGCGCTCAGCGAGCGCGGGTCGCGCAGGCCCCAGGCGCCGGCCTCGACTTTGGCGATGAAATCGGCGACGCCCCGGTTGAAGGCGTCCGGCTCCTCGAGGTTGATGGTGTGGCCGCATTTCGGCAGCACCCACAGCCCGGCGCTCGGGATGGTGCGCTTGAGGAACAGGTCGGGGTCGAGGCACGGCTCATCCTCGTCGCCGGTGACGACCAAGGTCGGCACGATCAGCTTCTTGAGCTGGTCCTCGAGGTCGTAGAGCGACGGCCGGGTCTTCTGGTAGCCGCGCATGGTGTTGGCCGAGCCTTCGGCCGAGTGCTCGGCGAGCTGCGCCTTGAACTCGGCCCAGCCGCGCGGGTCCTTGTTCTCGAACTGAACCCGGGTCGCGGCGCGCGCGTAGTCCTCGGCCACCGCCGCGGCACCTCTGGCGAGGTAGACGTCGGCCATCGCCTCGGCGCCGGCCTGGAACTCCGCGCGCCCCTTCGCCTCGGCGCCGTAACCGCAGCCGGCAACCACCAGCGAGC
This sequence comes from Alphaproteobacteria bacterium, assembly GCA_036398035.1. Lineage (GTDB taxonomy): Bacteria > Pseudomonadota > Alphaproteobacteria > UBA7887 > UBA7887 > DASWHU01. The sequence goes on from DASWHU010000287.1 coordinate 1,262, forward strand.
GCGCGCGGTGCGGATGCCGCAGGCCGAAATGAAGGGTGGCGAAACCGCCCATCGACAGCCCGACCACGTGCGCCCGCTCGATGCCGACATGGTCGAGCACGTGGCCGACGTCGTCGGCCTGGATGTCTTGGGCGTACTGCTTCGGGTCGGGCGGCACGTCGGACGGCGGGTAGCCGCGCGCGTTGTAGGCGATGGTTCGGCGGAAGCGCGAGAAGTAGCGGATCTGCGGCTCCCAGCTGCGGTGATCGCCGGCGAACTCGTGGACGAAGATGATCGGCGTGGCGTCGGCGCCGGCGCCGTCGGCGCGGCAGTCGACGTAGTACAGCTTGACCCCGTCGGAGTCGGCATGAGGCATGGGCGGTCTCCTCCCTGGCGCGGGTGCGCGGTCAGAACACGTCGAAGCGGCCGGCGATCAGCGCCAGCGGCCAGTGGCCGGCCTCGAACAGGCTGAACCTGAGCCGGAACGGATGGTCGGCGGGCGCGCCCGCGGCGAGCGCGAGCGCGGCCTGGTAGGCGGACTCGATGCCGGCCCCGGCAGCCGCCTTGACCAGGCCCGGATCGGCGACGCCGCGGGCCGCCGCGGCTTCGGCGGCGCGGCCCGCGACCCGATCGGACGCGGCCTGGGTGGCCTTGCTGAGGGCGGCCATCACCGGGTCGCCGCCGTGCTTCTTCCTGGCGGCGTGCAGCAGCAGCTTGCGCTCGCGCTCGACTGCGTCCCACCAGCGCCGGTCCCAGGCGGAGTCGCGGATCGCGGCCCCGGCCGCGCCCCAGTCCGCAACCTCGGCGACGCGCGCGCCGGCCAAGCCGAGGCCGGCAAGATAGCCGGCCGCGTCGGCGCTCTCGGATGGGGTCAGCGGCTCGCCCACCGCGGCGAACCACGAGGCGTGGTCGAGACCGGCGGCGAACGCATCGAGCGCGCGGGCGAGCGTCGCGCGCGGGCGGCGCGCGGCGCTCACGCCGCAGGCAGCTCGACTTCGGGCAGGCGCAGGCCGAGCCCGTCCTCGACCAGCTCCTTCGCCCGGCGCACGAAATCCGCCAGCATGTCCTCGTTGGTGCGCTGCTTGATTCCCCACTTGCGGAACATCTCGTTGTTCTTCGACTTCGCCCGGCCGAAGAAGGCGGGCAGCAGCGGGAAGTAGCGGTCGATCGCGTCCTGGACCGCGGCGCGGCCCGCGGCGGTCTCGCACAGCTCGGTGCAGAAGTCCTTGCCGAACTGGGCGTGGAAGCGCTCCTCGGGCATGGTCATGCGGGCGAGGTTGCGCAGCGGGTGGAACGAGCACTGGGCGAGGTCCTCGACCTGAAGGATCTCGGCGAGGTCGGCCAACAGCTTGATGACGCAGAACTCGGGCCAGGTCTGGAGCGGGAAGGCGAAGATCGACAGCGGCTGCTTGTGCTCGGGCGTCATGGTCGCGGACGGCACGCCGATGGTCTCGCCCAGCTCCTTGAAGCGCACGTGGTGGCCGTACTCCTCCATCGCCACCCGGCAGGTCAGCCACTTGGCGTAGGGCGTCGGCGCGAGCGCGATCGCCGGCTCGTCGAACACCTGGGCGCCGTACAGCTCGTTGACCGCGTGGCTGATCACGATCTTGCGCACCGCGTCCTGATACTCCTGCGGCTGGTGCCGCAGGTCCTCGGCGGTCTTGACCGGGGCGATGTCGCTCATGGTCGACTCTCCTGGTTGTCCTTGGAGCCCGCTCACACGACGGGCTCGGTGTTGAATGCTTCGAGGTCGGTCGAAAGGTCGGTGAAGCGGGGGGCGAGTTCACGCCCGACCGCGTCGGCGAGCGCGTCGACGGTCCAGTCCTCGTCATGCCTCGCGATCCGCGCCACCGGGCGCGGCTGGGCGAACAGGAACACCTCGCGGCCGCGCACCGCGAACAGCTGGCCGGTGATGCCGGCGGCACGCGCGCTGCACAGGAAGGCGACGAAGCGCGCGACGTGGTCGGGGGCCACGCGCAGCGCGCGCTCCTTGTACTGCGCCTGGGCGTCGTTGGCCGGGCGGATGATCTCGGTCACGCGGGTATGCGCGAACGGCGCCACCGCGTTGCACGCCACCCGGCTGCGCGCGAGGTCCATCGCGGTAACGCGCGTCAGCCCCACGAGCCCCGCCTTGGCGCTGGCATAGGCCGCCTGGCCGAGATTGCCGTACAGCCCGGCGCTCGAGGTGATATTGACGATCCGGCCGCGGTCGTAAGCCGCGTCGGCCTTGGCCTGCTCGCGCAGTGCGCCCGACGCCGCGCCGATCAGGTAGTAGGCGGCCGACAGGTTGGTCTCGATCACCGCCTGCCAGTCCTCGGGTGCGCCCTTGAACACGAACGCATCGCGCAGGATGGCGGCGTTGTTGACCACGATGTCGAGCCGCCCGAAGCGGCGCAGGGCGAGATCGACCAGGGCGGTCGCGGCCTCGGGCCGGGCGACGGTTTCGGTATACGCCGCCGCCGCCTCGCCGATCGCGGCCGCAGCCGCCTCGGCGACCTCGGGATCGGCGCCGCGGCCGTCGATGCCGGTGCCGTTGTCGGCGATCACCACCTGGGCGCCGTCGCCGGCGAGCCTGCGCGCGATCGCGAGCCCGACGCCGCGGGCGCCGCCGGTGACGATGGCGACCGTGCCGTCGAGCGCCCCGCTCATGCCGCGCCTCCGACCGCCGCCTTCTCGGCCTCGGTGTAGAACGCGTCGTAGTGGCAGTCGGCGCGGCGCACGCCGAGGCGCACCAGCAGCGGCACCGCCGCCTCGACCATCGCCGGCGGCCCGGCGACATAGGCCTTGGCGCCGTCGAGGTCGGCGAAGTCGCGCGCCACCGCGTCGGTAACCAGGCCCGTGCGCCGCTCGGTCGGCGCGACCGGGTCGGACAGCACCGGCACCACGGTGAGATTGTCGTGCGCGTCGGCCAGCGCCTCGAGCCGGTCCATGTCGTACAGGTCGCGCTCGTCGCGGACGCCGAAATAGAGGTGGATCGGCTGCGGCATGCCTTTATCCAATGCGGTGGCGACGATCGACAGGATCGGCGCGAGGCCGGTCGAGCCGGCGATCGCCAGGATCGGGCCGCGATGGGAGTCGCGCAAATAAGCAATGCCCATCGGCCCGTCGATGCGCACCTTGTCGCCGACCGCGAGCGAGTCGGCGATGAAGCGGCTGACCGTGCCGCCCGGCAGCAGGCGGACATGGAACTCGAGCCCGGCCTCGTCCGGCCGGTTGGCCATCGAGAAGTCGCGCCCCGGCAGCCGGCCGAAGGTGAGGCGCGCATATTGGCCGGGCGAGAAGTCGAACGGCCCGCCCGACTCGATGTCGAGCTTAAGCCGGCGGACGTCGTCGGTGAGGGCCTCGATCGCAGCCACGCGGCAGGTCATCACCCGGCTCGCGTGCATCACCATCTCGTCCTGCTCGAGCCACGCCACCGCGCAGTCGCTCCACGGCACCGACCGGCAGGCGAGGATCAGGCCGCGCTCGCGCTCCTCGGGCAGCAGCGCGAAGTCAGAGTACGGGCTCATCTCGACCTCGCCCGAGACCAGTGTCGACTTGCACGCGCCGCAATTGCCCGACTGGCAGCCGCACGGGTAATCCACGCCGGCCAGGATCGCCGCTTCGAGAATGGTCTCGCCGGGCTCCACCTCGATCGTCCGGTCCAGGTTCCTGATCGTGACGTTGAACGGCACGTGGCACGGCTCCACGGTTTGCGCCCGCGGCGCCGCGGGCGCGCCAACAATAGGCGCGGGCAAGTCAAAATCAAGGACCGGCCCGGCGCTGCGGCCGCTCGCGGCCCGGCGTTTTTGACAGGGCGGGCGCGGCCCGCCTATCAATGCGCCAAGACGGCTGCCATGATGCGGCCGCCGCGGACGGCAGCGGAGGGACGGCGATGACGCGGGCGACGGGCGCGGCGCGATTTGGCGCGAGGTCGCCGGCGTCGGGGCCGCGGTGAGCGTGGCGCGCGCGCTCCGGTCGGTTTGCCGCTGGCTCGCGCTCGCCGGCGGCGCGGTGCTGGTCGCGCTGACCCTGCTCACGGTCTCGAGCATCGTGCTGCGCGAGGTCGCGGGCCGGCCGATCCCGGGCGACTTCGAGCTCGTCGAGCTCGGCTGCGCGATCGCGATCTTCGCCTTCCTGCCCTATTGCCAGCTGATCGGCGGCAACGTCCGGGTGGAGTTCGTCACCGCCCGCTGGCCGCGGCCGGTCAGGGCCGCGCTCGATGCCCTGGCGAGCCTCGCCTATGCCGCCATCGCCGCGCTGCTCACCTGGCGGCTCGCGCTCGGCGGCGCCGACCTGCGCAGCTTCCACGAGACCACGATGGTCCTCGGCGTGCCGGTCTGGCTCGCCTTCGTCGCGATCGTCCCCTCGGTGGCGCTGCTCGCGCTGGCCTCGGCCTACACCACCTGGACCGGCTGGCGGGGGACCGGCGGGTGAGCGGTGTCGAGGCCGGCACCGGCCTGTTCGTGCTGCTGCTGGCGATGATCGCGCTCCGGGTGCCGATCGGGCTCGCCATGCTGCTTGCCGGCATGATCGGCTATGCCGGGCTGAACGGCTGGCTGCCGCTGATCGCCTATCTCAAGACCGCACCCTACTACCGCTTCTCGACCTACGAGCTGTCGGTGATCCCGCTGTTCCTGCTGATGGGCCAGTTCGCCACCCAGGCCGGGCTCAGCCGGGCGCTGTTCGAGTCCGCCAACCGGCTGTTCGGGCGCCTGCGCGGCGGCATCGCCATGGCCGCGGTCGGGGGCTGCGCGGCGTTCGGCGCGATCTGCGGCTCCTCGCTCGCCACCGCCGCGACCATGGGCCAGGTGGCGCTGCCCGAGCTCAGCCGCTACCGCTACTCGGGCGCGCTCGCCACCGGCGCGCTCGCCGCCGGCGGCACGCTCGGCATCCTGATCCCGCCGTCGGTGGTGCTGGTGATCTACGCGCTGCTCACCGAGCAGAGCATCGGCAAGATGTTCATGGCCGCGGTGGTGCCGGGCATCGTCGCCGCCGCCGGCTATATCGCGGCGATCGCGGTCTATGTGCGGCTCCGCCCCGGGGCCGCGCCGCCGCCGGCGGCGGGGATGCTCGCGGTAAGCAGGGCGAGCGTCGGCATGGCGATCGCGGTGCTGGTGATCTTCGTGGTGGTGATCGGCGGCATCTATAGCGGCCGCTTTACGCCCACCGAGGGCGCCGCGGTGGGCGCGTTCCTGACCGGCGCGATGGCGATCTGGCCGGGGCGGATGGGCGGGCGCGGCCTGGTCGCCAGCCTGCTCGGCGCCGCCCAGGCGAGCGCCATGATCTTCCTGATCCTGTTCGGCGCCGAGGTGTTCAACGCCGCGCTCGCGCTCACCCAGATGCCGCAGCAGGCGGCGCGCGCGGTGGCCGAGTCGGGCTGGTCGCCGATGCTGGTGCTGGGCGCCATGCTGCTCTTGTACCTGGTGTTCGGCTGCGTCATGGACTCGCTGTCGATGATCCTGCTGACCATCCCGGTGTTCTTCCCGGTGATCTCGGCGCTCGATTTCGGGCTCGGCGCGGAGGAGACCGCGATCTGGTTCGGCGTGCTCGCCCTGATCGTGGTCGAGGTCGGGCTGATCACGCCGCCGGTCGGGCTCAACGTGTTCATCATCAACGGCATCGCGCGCGAGGTGCCGATCACCGAGACCTATCGCGGGGTGATGCCGTTTCTCGCCACCGATGCGGTGCGGGTGGCGCTGCTGGTCGCGTTCCCGGCGATCACGCTGGCGCTGCCGCGCCTGCTCGAGTGACACGTGCGCCTGGACGCCCGCCGGCGCGGACCTTAGATTTCCTTCGCCCGGAGGAGGACCGGATCATGACCACGACCGAGACCACGACCGAGGCCGCGGGCGACGCCAAGGGGGCGCGGCGGCGCTACTACGACGACATCGCGCCGCTCCATCTGGCGCCGCTGTGGGAGTCGTTCGCGCGCCTGATCACGCCGAGCCCGGCGAGCCCGGCCGAGCCGTGCCTGTGGCGCTACGACGAGGTGCGCCCGTGGCTGCTGAGAGCGGGCGAACTGATCAGCGCCAAGGAGGCCGAGCGGCGGGTGCTGATCCTCGAGAACCCGGGCCTGCCGGGGCGCGCCAGCGCCACCCACTCGCTCTATGCCGGCCTGCAGCTGATCCTGCCGGGCGAGGTCGCGCCCAGCCACCGCCACGCCCAGTCGGCGCTGCGCTTCATCATGGAGGGCGAGGGCGCCTACACCGCGGTCGAGGGCGAGCGCGCCATCATGCACCGCGGCGACCTGATCCTGACCCCGTCCTGGACCTGGCACGACCACGGCAATGACGGCGAGGCGCCGACCATCTGGCTCGACGGCCTCGACATCCCGCTGGTGCAGTTGCTCGACGCGAGCTTCCTCGCGCGCTACCCGGACGACAGCCAGCCGGTCTCGCACGCGCCCGGCGTGAGCGCGGCGCGCTTCGGGCGCAACATGCGCCCGTTCGGCCACCTGGCCGAGGGACCGGCGTCGCCGGTGTTCAGCTACGCTTACGCCGAGTGGCGCGAGGCGCTCGAAGTGATGCGCCGCGACCAGGAATGGGATGCTTGCCACGGCATCAAGATGGAGTTCATCAACCCGCTCGACGGCGGCCCGGTGATGCCCACCATCTCGGCGTTCGTGCAGCTGTTGCCGAAGGGCTTCGCCAGCGATCCCTACCGCGCGACCGACGGCACCATCTACAGCGTGGTCGACGGCGAGGGCGAGGTGGTGATCGGCGACGAGGCCTTCGATGTCGGCCAGCGCGACGTGTTCGTGGTGCCGAGCTGGACCCCGGTGCGCTTCGCCGCCGGCACGGA
>DASWHU010000288.1:0-6983 GCA_036398035.1 Alphaproteobacteria bacterium
ATCTTGCCGCGCGGGTCGACCACGTAGGACGAGCCGTAGAAGCGGCCGATGTTCCACGGCGCCTCCTCGCCGACCCGGTTGATCGCGCCGATGAACACGCCGTTGGCGACCGCCGCCGCCGGCTGCTCGAGCTGCCACAAATACTGGCTCAATCCGGCCACGGTCGCCGAGGGGTTGACGATGTACTCGGCGCCATTCAGCGCCAGCGCCCGCCAGCCCTCGGGGAAGTGGCGGTCGTAGCAGGTGTAGACCGCGAGCTTGCAGTAGGCGGTCTCGAACACCGGCCAGCCGCTGTTGCCGCCCTTGAAGAAGAACTTCTCGTAGAAGCCGGCGACCTGCGGGATGTGGGTCTTGCGGTACTTGCCGAGATAGCGGCCGTCGGCGTCGATCACCGCCGAGGTGTTGTAGTAGACCCCGATCATCTCCTGCTCGTAGATCGGCACCACGATGACCATCGCGTGCTTCCTGGCGAAGTCCTGCATCAGGCGCACGGTCGGGCCATCGGGGACCTTCTCGACCGCAGCGTACCATTTGGGGTCCTGGCTCGGGCAGAAATAGGGCTGGGTGAAGATCTCCTGGAGGCACAGCACCTGCACCCCGGCGGCGCCGGCCCGCTCGATGAACGGGACGTGCGCCGCGATCATCGCCTCGCGAATTACCGCGGGCGTCTCGGCCGTGTCGGCCTTCAGCGCCATTTGGATCAGTCCCGCCTTCACCGTCGTCATGCCGGCCTCCTGCCGCCGCGCGGTCAACGATTGGCCAGCGCGATCATTGCCTCGGCAAGCACCCGCGCGCCGGCGGCGAGGTCGGCCGAGGCCGCGCTCTCGGCCTCGTTGTGGCTGACGCCGCCCGCACACGGCACGAACAGCATGCCGCTCGGGTACAGGCCGGCCATGTACTTGGCGTCGTGGGTGGCGCCCGACATGATGTCCATGTGGGCGAGGCCCTGGCGCGCCGCGGCGTCGCGCAGCACGCCCAGAATCTCCGGGTCGAAGACCGTCGGCGGGGAATCCAGCGTCTCGGCCACGCTGACCTCGCAGCCCCCGGCGTGGTCGCGGCAGACCGCCTCGATGCGATCGCCCAGGCGCCTGAGCACCGCCGCCTCGGGATGGCGGAAGTCGATCGTGAACAGCACCCGCCCGGGCACCGTGTTGGGCGAGTTGGGCGACACCTCGAAGCGCCCGACCGTGAACCGGACCACGTCGGCGTCGTCGCGCATATGCTCCTGCAACGCGCCCACCATGGCGACCGCGGCGACCAGCGCGTCCTTGCGCCGCTTAAGCGGCGTCGTACCCGCATGCGCCTCCTCGCCGGTGACCTCGATGCGGAACCAGCGCAGGCCCTGGATGCCGGTGACGATGCCGATGGTCTTGCCGGTCGCCTCCAGCACCGGGCCTTGCTCGATATGCGCCTCCAGATAGCCCGCCATCGGGAAGCGGAAGTCGCGCCGGTCGCCGACGCGTAAGCGCGCGAGCGTCTCGGCGAGGGCGGCGGCGACCGTGACCCCGTCGCGGTCGGTGGTGGCGAGCGCGCGCTCGAGCGGCACCGCGCCCGCGAACACGCTCGAGCCCATGGTCGTCGGCTGGAAGCGCGCGCCTTCCTCGTTGGTCCACACCACCGCTTCGAGCGGGCGCCTGGTCTTTATGCCGGCGTCGGCGGCCGCCTCCAGCACCTCGAGCGCGGCGAGCACGCCGAACACGCCGTCGAAGTTGCCGCCGGCCGGCTGGGTGTCGAGGTGCGAGCCGGAGACCACCGGGCTCGCCTTGGGATCTGTGCCCGGGCGGCGGATGAACAGGTTGCCGATCGCATCGACGCTGGCGGCGAAGCCGCGCGCGCCCGCCCATTCCAGCACCCGCTTGCGCGCCTCGGCGTCATGCTCGGTCAGCGCCTGGCGGTTGACGCCGCCGCGGCCGGTGGCGCCGATCCGGGCGATGTCCATGTGGTGGCGCCACAGCCGGTCCTCGTTGACCGCTGCTGCGGCGGCGGCGCTCAGATCTTGCCGCATTCGCCGCGCCTCACGAACTCGCCCATGCCCTCGCGGCCCTTCCACTCAGGCCCGTCGACGATCAGCCGGCCGCGCAGGAACACCTTCTTCACCCGCCCGGTCACTTGGCGGCCCTCGAACAGGGTGTAGTCGACGCGGCTGTGCTGCTCGGCGGCGCGGATGGTCCAGCTCTCGTTCGCGTCGAACAGGACGATGTCGGCGTCCGAGCCGACCGCGATCGTGCCCTTGCGCGGGAACAGCCCGAACAGCTTGGCGGGCGTGGTCGAGGTGAGGCCGACGAAGCGGTTGAGCGACATGCCGCGCGCGCGCACGGCGCCGTCGAACACCAGCGGCAGGCGGGTCTCGATTCCCGGCGCGCCGTTGGGGATCTTGCTGAAGTCGTCCTTGCCCTGCTGCTTCGAGTACTTGATGCCGTAAGGCTGCTCGTTGAAGCAGAACGGGCAGTGGTCGGTGGACACCACCTGCAGGTCGGAGGTCGCGAGCCCGCGCCACAGCGCCGCCTGGTGGCTGTGGTCGCGAAGCGGCGGGGTCATCACGTACTTGGCGCCCTCGAACTCCGGGCGCTCGTAGTCCTCGCCGGTCAGGAACAGGTAGTGCGGGCAGGTCTCGGCGTGCACAGGCACGCCGCGATCGCGCGCCTCGGTCACCGCATGAAGCGCCTCGGCCGCCGACAGGTGGACGACGTAGAGCGGCGCCTCGGCGAGCTCCGACAGCGCGATGGCGCGGTGGGTCGCCTCGCCCTCCATCGAGGCGGGGCGGGTGAGCATGTGGTACTTGGGCGCCGTGTGGCCTCGCTTGACCGCCTCCTCGACCAGCACCTGGATCACCAGGCCGTTCTCGGCATGGACGCAGATCATGCCGCCGTTGCTGCCTGCGATGCGCATCGCCTTGAACAGCCCGGCGTCGTCGATCATCAGCACGCCCGGATAGGCCATGAACAGCTTGAAGCTGGTCACCCCCTCGCGCGCCATCAGCGTCTTCATGTCGGCGAGGCTCTGGTCGGTGACGTCGAGCATAATCATGTGCGCGCCGACGTCGACCGCGGCGCTGGCGGCGCGCTTGTGCCAGTCCTCGAGGCCCTTGAGCGGGCTCTCGCCGCGGTTCTGGTTGCAGAAGTCGACCACAGTGGTGGTGCCGCCGAACGCCGCCGCCATGGTGCCGGTGGCGAAGGTATCGACGGTGCGCGCGACGCCGAAGTCCCAATCGAGGTGAGTGTGCACGTCGACCCCGCCGGGCACCGCGATCAGCCCGGCGGCGTCGTGGACCTCGACGCCCGGGCCCGCCGCGAGGTCGCGGCCGATGGTGTGGATGCGCCCGTTCTCGATCAGGATGTCGGCCTGGTAGTCGTCGACCGCGGTCACGATCCGCCCGCCCTTGATCAGCACCGTCGCCATCGCCGCCTCCCCGTCTCGATGCCGCCGCAGTCTAGGACGGCGGGCGACGGCCGCGCAACGCCGGGCGGGGAAATTGCCGCGACCGCCCGCTGCCGCTGCGCCCGATCACCCGAGGCGACGCCGCCATTCGTCTTGCTTGCGATCGTCGGCCGCCCGAAAGTGGCGCGATCGGGCCGTGGAGGGAAGCGCGATGGCGGAGGTCGGGCACGTGGCGTTGGACGGCGGTTGCACCTGCGGCGCGGTGCGCTATCGCCTGAAAGCGCGGCCACTGTTCGTTCATTGCTGCCACTGCACCTGGTGCCAGCGCGAAACCGGATCGGCGTTCGCGGTGAACGCCTTGATCGAGGCGTCCAACGTCGAGCTCCCGAGGGGCAGCGTGGTGCAGACGACTCTGCCCTCCGCCAGCGGCAAGGGCCAGGTGTTCTGGCGCTGCCCCGACTGCGGGATAGCGTTGTGGAGCAACTACGCCGGCGCCGGTCCGGGCGTGCATTTCATCCGGGCGGGAACGCTCGACGATCCCTCGCTCGCACCGCCGGACATCCACATTTATACGTCCGCCAAGCAGCCATGGGTGGTCCTGCCGGAGGGCGTTCCGGCCGTCGAAGAGTTTTATCGGCCGTCCGCTTACTGGCCGGTGCAGAGCATCGAACGCTACAAGGCCGCAAGAGCGTCCTAATCCGGACCCGGCCACGTCGTGCGGGGGCACGCGAGTCCGATTGGGCCGCGATGGGCGACGTGCCCGACACGTCTCACCCATTCAAGCTCGCGAGCGGCTCGGTTCGGCAGTAGCTAAAGAGCCTTCGCTGCCTGGCGCTGGCGGCGCGCCCGATCGACCGCGGACTTCGCGGCTGCCGAGGCGGTGAAGATGCCGAGCTCGTCGAGTTCTTCCTCGCGCACCGGGCGGAGCGCGAGGTCGGTGTAGCTGCGCGCCTCGGGATCGCGCTTCAGCCGGCGCCTGATCTTCGCCAGCCGCCAGACCAGGTGGAACAGCCGCGCGTGCTTGTAGAGGGTCTCGCCGGCATAGCGCGGATAGAACACCAACGGGCTCTCGATCGGCAGCCCGGGCCGCCGGTCGCGGCGGTACTTGCGGCGCAGATACCCGCCTTCGAGCGGATGCAGCTTCTCGAAGGTGATGCAGCCGTAGAACCACAGCATCAGGAACATGATCCGGCCAGCGCTGATGCGCCGCGCCACCGCCCGCCGCATGACAGTCTCGATGTGCTCGATCGTGAAGTAGGTCTTCCAGGCCAGCCGATAGGCGCGCCGCAACTCGGCCTCGGACATCCTGGGATGGGCGGTCGTGACGTGGTTCAAATCGTACTTGTTCATGTCGGGGTCCATCCACGCGCCCTTGTCCCACAGCGCCTTGTGGTCGGCGGAGCCCGGCAGCGGCGTCAGGTAGAAGAACTCGAGCAGGTCGATCGGCAGCTCGCGTTTGATGATCTCGATGTCGCGCACGATCGAGTCCGGCGTGTCGTTTGGGAAGCCGAGGATGTAGCCGGCATAGGTGATTACGCCGACGTCTTTCCAGGCCTGCAGCATTTGGCGGTAGTCGGTGATCCGGTTCTGGCGCTTCTGGACGCCGAGCAGGCTCTCGGGGTTGATGTTCTCAAGCCCGATGAACACCCGCCGCACGCCCGCCCTCGCCGCCTTCTCGATGAAATGCGGAATCTTGTGGCACAACGTGTCGACCTGGATGATGAAACGGATCGGCAGCTTCGCCTCGTGGCGGAGCTGGATCAGGCGGTCGAATATGCTCTCCCAGTCCTTGTTGCGCGCGAAGTTGTCGTCGGTGATGAAGAAGCTGTGGATGCCCTGGGCGGCGTTGTCGCGGATGATGCGCTCGACGTCGTCGGGCGAGCGCCGGCGCGACTTCCGCCCCTGGACGTTGATGATGGTGCAGAACGAGCACTGGAACGGGCAGCCCCGCCCGGCATCGAAGCTGGTGATGCCGCCGGCAACCCGCATGACCCGCGTCGCGGGCAGGATCGGCGGCGGCGTGCCGGCGATGCTCGGCAGGTCGTCCATGTAGTTGTAAAGCGGCTTCAGCGAGCCGGCCTGGGCATCGAGCAGGACCTCGTCGAGGCGCCCCTCCGCCTCGCCGGCGAACATCGAGATGCCGAGCGCCATCGCCGCCTGGATGTCGGCCGGCAGCTCCGGCAGCATCGCCAGGCAGCCCGAGACGTGGAAGCCGCCGATGCAGACCGGGATGCCGGCCGCGCAGAGCGGCCGCGCGATGTCGACCGCGCGCGGGAACTGGTTGGACTGGACACCGACCAGGGCGACCAGGCCCGCGCCGCCTGAATCCTGGAAGCGGCGGATGATCGCCTGCGGCCGGATGCGCGTGTTGGTCTCGTCGAACGCGGCGACCGTGACCTCGACGTCTTCGCCGAGCACCTTGCGCTCGATGCAGTCGACCACCAGGCCGTTGAGCGCCGCCAGCGTGTTCGACGGAATCGCCGAGCGCAGCCATTGGATGACGTAACCGTCGTCGTCGTAGTGCGACGGCTTGATCAGGACGATCAGGAACTTGCGCCGGCGCGCGCCGGCCACGGCCGGCGCCGGGCGATGCGGGCGCACGCCTTCGCCGCCCCGGTCGGCTCGCGCAGGCCCGTGCGCGACGAACGCGACCCTTGCCGACTCATCCACCGCGGTCCCCCACTCGCTCCGATCGGCGCCGTGATCGCGGCTCGGCCGTCTTCCGCGCGATCAGCGGAGCAGTGCGCCCGAGACTGCCGCCATATTCGGCCATTGGCAAGGCCCAAGCCTGGCCAAGCAGAACCAGACGACTCGGCTTCGCGACTTGGCTCGGCCGCGCTCAGGCGGCGCGGCGGGCGGGGTTGGCGAGACGGTTGAAGGCGGCGAGCGAGCGCTCGATGCGCGCCGGCTCGAGGCCGCGGACGATGAACACGATGCGCGAGCGGCGGTCGGCGTCGGGCCAGGCGTCGAGATGGGCCGGCGGGTGGATCACGTGCTGGACGCCGTGGATCACCACCGGCGCCGGACTGCCGGCGACATTCAGCAGCCCCTTCACCCTGAGCACGTCCGGCCCGTGAGCATGGAGCAGCATGGTCAGCCAGATGCCGAACGCGGTCCAGTCGAGCGGCCGGTCGATGGTGACGCAGAAGCTCCGGATGTCGCGGGCGTGGCGGCTGACGTCGTGGGCGTGGGCGGGCTGGCTTTCGGCCTCGTCGGCCTCGTGCGCGAGCCAGCGGCTCACCTCGGCCGCCTTGGTCTTCGGGTCGTAGACGTCGCCGGTCAGCAGGTCGTCCGCCGCGGCGCGGTCGCGGGCGCCGTCGATCACTTGCGCGGTCGGGTTGAACCGGTGCAGCGTCGCGCGCAGCGCGGCCACGTCAGCCGCATCGGCGATGTCGGTCTTGGTAATAATAATCCGGTCGGCGACCGCCACCTGCTTGACGGATTCGGGGTTGCGTGCGAGATGTGCGCGGCCGTTGACCGCATCGACCGTGGCCAGGATGTTGCCGAGCCGGAAGTGGTGGCGCACCACCGGCTCGGCCATCAGGGTGAACACGATCGGCGCCGGGTCGGCAAGCCCGGTGGTCTCGATCGCCAGGCGGTCGAAG
>DASWHU010000289.1:0-8798 GCA_036398035.1 Alphaproteobacteria bacterium
TGATCCCCCGCTACAGCCGGCCGGAGATGGCCGCCATCTGGGCGCCCGAGACGCGCTTCCGGATCTGGCTCGACATCGAAAGGTTCGCCTGCGAAGCGCAGGAGCAGCTCGGCGTGATCCCGCGCGGCGTGGCCAAGGCGCTCGCCGAGCGCGGGCGCTTCGAGGTCGCGCGCATCGCCGAGATCGAGGCCGAGGTCAAGCACGACGTGATCGCGTTCCTGACCAACCTCGCCGAGCATGTCGGGCCGGAGGCGCGCTTCGTCCACCAGGGCATGACCTCCTCCGACGTGCTCGACACCTGCCTCGCGGTCCAGCTCACCCGCGCTGCCGACATCCTGCTCGACGATCTCGACGCGCTGCTGGCGGTGCTCGAGCGGCGCGCGCGCGAGCACAAGCTGACGCCGTGCATCGGCCGCAGCCACGGCATCCACGCCGAGCCGACCACCTTCGGCCTCAAGCTCGCCCAGGCCTATGCCGAGTTCGCCCGCAACCGCGACCGCCTGGTCGCCGCACGCGCCGAGGTCGCGACCTGCGCGATCTCGGGCGCGGTCGGCACCTTCGCCGACATCGATCCGCGCGTGGAAGCACACGTCGCCGCGAAGCTCGGGCTGAGCCCCGAGCCGATCTCGACCCAGGTGATCCCGCGCGACCGCCACGCCATGTTCTTTGCCACGCTCGGCGTGATCGCCGCGTCCGTCGAGCGCCTGGCGACCGAGGTCCGCCACCTGCAGCGCACCGAGGTCGGCGAGGCGGAGGAGTATTTCGCGCCCGGCCAGAAAGGCTCCTCGGCGATGCCCCACAAGCGCAACCCGGTGCTGAGCGAGAACCTGACCGGGCTTGCCCGGCTGGTGCGCGCGACGGTCGCCCCGGCGCTCGAGGACGTAGCGCTTTGGCACGAGCGCGACATCTCGCACTCCTCGGTCGAGCGCGCGATCGCCCCCGACGCCACCGTCACCCTCGACTTCGCGCTGGCCAGGCTCGCCGGCGTGATCGACACGCTGGTGGTCTACCCCGAGGCGATGCGGCGCAACCTCGACCTGCTCGGCGGCCTGATCCACTCGCAGCGCGTCCTGCTGGCGCTGACCGGCACCGGCATGAGCCGCGAGGACGCCTACCGCGCGGTGCAACGCAACGCCATGCGCGCGCTGCAGGGCGACGGCGACTTCAAGGCGCTGCTCGTCGCGGACAAGGAGGTCGCGGCGCGTCTCGACGCCAAGGCGCTCGATGCGCTGTTCGACCTCGACCACCACCTGGCTCACGTCGAGACCATCTTCGCGCGCGTGTTCGGGCCAGGGGACGGCGCCGGGTGAGGGAGCCAGCGGCGCACTGTTGCGCACCCTCCGTCAACCCGTATATACATGTATAGGCGACGGACTCATTGAGGCGCGACGCCGGGTGGGTCGAGGCGGCTGCGCCGAGCCTGGGGCCGCCACCAAGGAGTGATTTCGCCATGCCGATCACGCGCGCGTTCAAGTCCGGCAACAGCCAGGCGGTGCGCATCCCGGCCGAGCTCGCTTACGACGACATGACCATCGAACTTCAAATCACGCGGCTCGGCGATGTCATCACCATCGCGCCGGCACGCCAGAGCCTTAAAGATGCGGTCGCGGCCCTGCGCAGACTCCCAAGGCCGCCCGCCGTAGAGATCAGGGAGCCGATCGAGGTCCCGGTTCGCGAATAGCGCCGGCGAACGCACGCGCCCGTGGCTTACCTCATCGACACGAACATCGCCATCCACGCCCGCGACGGCACGGACTCGGTTCTCGACAAGCTGGCCGAGCATGACGGCATGGTCCTGCTCTCGGCCCTGAGCCTTGCCGAGCTGCAACGGGGGATATATCGGGACCCGGCCTGGACCGCGCTGCGGCAAGCGCGGCTGGAGATCCTGCTTCGCCACATCCCGGTGCTGCCGTTCGATGCCGCCGCCGCCATTGCCTACGGCCGGATCATCGCCGAATGCGGATGGGTCAAGGCGCGGGACTACGATCGCATGATCGCCGCGCACGCGATCAGCACCAGCTCGGTCCTGGTCACGGACAACGAGGCGGATTTCCGGGACATATCGCTTTTGACTATTGAGAATTGGGCGATTCCGCGCTGACCTGGGCACGGCCGAACGGCCGCTGCCAATCGCTCGCGGCGCGCGCGCCCTACCGCTCCCACGGGCCGCGCACGGCGGGCACGCGGGTGCGGCGTCGAATGCGCCATCCCGGCGGCGGCGGCGGCTGCAGCGGCGAGCGCGGGCCGCGGCCGGGCGGCGGGCGCAGCACCAGGATCAGCCCCACCCCGGCCAGGAAGCCGCCGACATGCGCCCACCAGGCGATGCCGCCGGCCATCGCCGGCGCCAGGATTTCCTGGGCGCCCTGGAGCACCTGGAGCGCGAACCAGATCGCGGCGAAGGCGAGCGCCGGCACCTGGAACAGCAGCGGCAGGAACAGCACCGGCACCAGCAGCACCACGCGCGCCCTGGGGAAGCGGACGGCGTAAGCCCCGATCACGCCGGCGATCGCGCCCGAGGCGCCGAGTGCCGGCACCGGCGAGGCCGCGTTGAAGGCGAAATGGCTCGCGCTGGCGATGATGCCGCTGGCGAAGTACAGCAGCGTGAACCGGGCCGCGCCCAGCCGGTCCTCGACCGCGCAGCCGAAGATCCACAAGGTCCACATGTTGAGGATCACGTGCAGCCAGCCGCCGTGCAGGAAGGTGTTGGTCAGGAACGGCGCGTAGTCGGTCGGATCGAGCCCCTTCGCCCGCGCCCAGGCGGGCTCGGTGTAGCGCAGCGGGATCAGCGCGTAGTCGCCGATCACTGCCGCCACCCCTTGCGGCGGCAGCGACCAGACCATCAGGAACACCAGCGCGTTGACCGCGATCAGGCCGGCCACGACCGGAGTCGGGCGCCGGCACGGCACGGAGTCGCGGATCGGGATCATCGCGCGGCGTCTCGGCGGTGGTTGGCGGGCGATAACCGGTTGTTAAGGCTTTCGCCGGACTGTACGCGCGATGAGAGCATTTTGCCTGGCGTTCATGCTCGCCCTGGCGCTGGTGATGCCGGACGCTCGCACGGCGACATTGGTCGAGACCAGCATTGCCGGCGAGTCCGTTTGGGTGATCGACGACCCGCTGAGCAAGCGCGTGCTGGTCGCCAGCCGCGCCGGCAGCCGGCTGATCGACCTGGATACCGAGACCGTCTATCTGATCGCGCCCAACGGATCCACGCAGAAGGTCGAAGTCTCGGCGCTGCCGGCGGTAACCGCCACCTCGTCATTCGAGATCGAGAAGGTCGGGCCCGGTCCGCGCATCGCCGACTATCCGACCACGCGCTTCCGGCTCAGCGCCGAGGGCCGGACCTGCTCGCTGATCGACGCCAATCTCGGCCTGGGAGAGGCGCTCGAGCGGGCGATGCGCGCCTTCGACCTGATGGAGCGCCTGCAAAGCGCGCTCGGCGGCGCCGACCGCGGCCCGTGCCAGCGCATCCCGCTCGGCGAGTATGCGCGCATCGGCTGGGGCCTCAGGGTCGCCGACGCCGGCGCGCCGGTGGTTGAGGTGGTGTCGGTGGTGCGCAACTACGAGCCGCTGGCCGAGGAGCTCGCCTTGCCCACGTCCGCCGTCGACATCACCATGGTCGTGCGCGACGGCGGCGCGCCGGCGACGACGCGCTGAGCGCGGGCTACTCGCTCATGATCTGCCGCCTGGCTTCGGGCAGCAGGCGATCCATCTCGAGGCGGATCTTGTGGGCGTCGAGCGGCACGCCCCGGCCCTCGAAGTCCTTGAGCACCTTCTCCACCACGTCGTCGTCGCCCGGACGCTCCAGGTCCGCCAGCACCACCTCGCGGGCGTAGGCCTGGGCCGCATCGCCCTCGAGCCCGAGCTTGTCGGCGGCCCACAGCCCGAGCAGCTTGTTGCGCCGGGCCATTGCCTTGAACCGCAGCTCCTCGTCGTGCTCGAACTTCTTCTCCGCCTCGCGCTCACGGTTGTCGAATGTGGTCATCGCCCTCTCGTGCCTGTGTCGTTGGTCACACGCGACGCCACCTCGTGGGTGACCGGCCCATTGTGCCATCCTTCGCCGCGGATACCAATTGAGCCGCGACGCGCGGCCGCTAAACTCTGCCTCCTGCGCCCGAGACCCTATCGCCCGGCCACGACGGACCATGTGCACCCTTGTCATCCTGCGCCGATCGGGCGACTCCTGGCCGCTGATCCTGGCCGCCAATCGCGACGAGGTGCTCGCCCGCCCGTGGGCGCCGCCGGCGCGCCACTGGCCCGAGCGGCCCCACGTGGTGGCCGGGCGCGACCTCGAGGCCGGAGGCACCTGGCTCGGGCTGGGCGACGGCGGCGTGGCGGCGGGGGTGCTCAACCGCCCGGGCGCGCTCGGGCCGGCGCCGGGCAAGGCCTCCCGCGGCGAGCTGGTGCTGCGGGCGCTCGACCACGATTCGGCCGCGGCCGCTGTGCGCGCGCTGCGGCGCCTGGACGCGACGCAGTTTCGGCCGTTCAACCTGGTCGTCGCCGACGCCGGGGGCGCGTGGTGGCTGCGCTGGGCCGGGGCTGCGGGCGGCATCGAGGCGGCGCCGGTGCCGGAGGGGCTGTCGATGATCACCGCCCACGACCTCAACGATACCGCCTCGGCGCGCATCCGCCGCCAGCTGCCCAGGTTCCGCGCCGCGCCGGAGCCCGATCCGGCGCTGGGCGACTGGTCCGCCTGGCAGCGCCTGCTCGCCGACTCCGACGGCGGCGCCGACGGGCCTCACTCGGCCATGACCTTGGGCCCGGCCAGCGGATTCGGCACCGTTTCGAGCTCGCTGATCGCGCTTCCGGCCCGCGCCGGGACGGCCGAGAGAGCGCGCTGGCTGTTCGCCCCCGGGCGTCCCGATACGACCGAGTTTGAGCCTGTCGATCTTTCGCCAAATCAAATGCTTGAAGGGAAATATTCCTCTGGTAGATGAATGTGTCGCCGGACCCCGGCGAGGCGGGCGCCGCATCGGGCCGGCATTGTACAGGGGGGCGAGTTGGATTATCTAAGGGCGTGAAGGCGCGGCTCCCACCCGTCCGGCGTGGGGGCGCTTCTAATTTTTGGGGCAACGCCCGCAAGAGGGGACCAATGGCCCGCCGCAGGCAAATCTACGAGGGTAAGGCCAAAGTCCTGTTCGAGGGGCCCGAGCCCGGCACGCTGGTCCAGTACTTCAAGGACGACGCGACCGCGTTCAACAACCAGAAGCGCGGCACCATCACCGGCAAGGGCGTGCTCAACAACCGCATCTCGGAATATCTGATGACGCGGCTGTCCGAGATCGGCATCCCGACCCACTTCGTGCGCCGGCTGAACATGCGCGAGCAGCTGATCAAGGAGGTCGAGATCATCCCGATCGAGGTGGTGGTGCGCAACGTCGCCGCGGGCTCCTTGTCGACCCGATTCGGCCTTGCCGAGGGTACCTCGCTGCCGCGCTCGGTGGTCGAGTACTACTACAAGTCCGACGAGCTCAACGACCCGATGGTGTCCGAGGAGCACATCACCGCGTTCGGCTGGGCGACCCCGTCGGAGCTCGACGAGATGCTGTCGATGTCGTTGCGCGTCAACGACTTCCTGAGCGGCCTGTTCTTCGCCCTCGGCATCCGCCTGGTCGACTTCAAGGTCGAGTACGGGCGCCTGTTCGAGGGCGACGACATGCGCATCGTGTTGGCCGACGAGATCAGCCCGGACAACTGCCGGCTGTGGGACATCAAGACCAACGAGAAGCTGGACAAGGACCGCTTCCGGCGCGACCTCGGCCGGGTCGAGGAAGGCTATCAGGAGGTCGCCCGGCGTCTCGGCATCCTGCCCGAGAGCGGCCCGCGCGACCTGCAGGGTCCCGACACCATGCAGTGACCTCGCGTCTCGTGAAGGCCAAGGTCCACATCACCCTCAAGGAAGGGGTCCTCGACCCCCAGGGCAAGGCGATCGAGCACGCGCTCAAGATGCTCGGATTCGCTGGCGTCGACCAGGTCCGCCAGGGCAAGTACCTGGAGATCGAGCTCGCCGAGACCGATCCGGCCAAGGCGCTGAAGGCGGTCGAGGGGATGTGCGCCCGCCTGCTTGCCAACGCGGTCATCGAGGACTACCAGATCGAGGTCTCGTGACCGGCGCGCAGCGGCGCGGGCCCGACACCGGAGGCTGACGGCGGTGGACGCAGCGGTGGTCGTGTTCCCCGGCTCCAACTGCGACCGCGACGTGGCGGTGGCGCTGACCCGGGCGTGCGGGCGCGCGCCGGCGATGGTCTGGCACCGCGAGACCGAGCTGCCCGCGGCCGACCTGATCGTGCTGCCGGGCGGCTTCTCCTACGGCGACTACCTGCGCCCGGGCGCGATGGCGGCGCAGTCGCCGGTGATGCGCGAGGTGGTCGCGCGCGCCCAGGCCGGCGTCGCCGTGCTCGGCATCTGCAACGGCTTTCAGGTGCTGACCGAGTGCGGGCTGTTGCCGGGGGTGCTGATGCGCAACCGCGGCCTGCGCTTCCTGTGCCGCGAGGCGCCGCTCGCGGTCGAGGCGGCCGAGCCCCCGTTCACCGCCGGCTACCGCGCCGGCGAGCGCATCCGCCTGCCGATCGCCCACAACGACGGCAACTTCTTCGCCGACGAGGATACCCTCGACCGGCTCGAGGGCGAAGGCCTGGTCGCGCTCAGGTTCGTGGCCGGGCCCGGGGCGGCGGAGGGCGCGAACGGGCCGGCGGCGGCCAACGGCGCCTGCCGCGACATCGCCGGCATCGTCAACGCGCGGCGCAACGTGCTCGGCCTGATGCCGCATCCCGAGCGCGCCTGCGAGCCCGCGCACGGCAACACCGACGGCGCCCGCCTGTTCGCCGGCCTGGCGTCGAGCCTGTGAGCGGGCGCGCCCAGACCGCGGAGGTGACGCCCGAGATCGCCGCCGCGCACGGCCTGGATGCGGCCGAGTACGCCGACATCCGGCACATCCTCGGCCGGGTGCCGAGCCTGACCGAGCTCGGCATCTTCTCGGCGATGTGGAGCGAGCACTGCTCGTACAAGTCGTCGCGCAAGTGGCTCGCCCGCCTGCCGACCGCGGCGCCGTGGGTGATCGAGGGGCCGGGCGAGAACGCGGGCGTGATCGACATCGGCGCCGGCCTCGCCGCGGTGTTCAAGATGGAGAGCCACAATCACCCGTCCTACATCGAGCCGTATCAGGGCGCGGCGACCGGGGTCGGCGGCATCCTGCGCGACGTGTTCACCATGGGCGCGCGGCCGGTGGCCAACCTCAACGTCCTGCGCTTCGGCAGCCCCGATCACCCCAAGACCCGCCACCTGGTCGCCGGCGTGGTCGGCGGCATCGGCGGCTACGGCAACTGCGTCGGCGTGCCGACCGTGGGCGGCGAATGCAGCTTCGATTCCCGTTACGACGGCAACATCCTGGTCAACGCCATGTGCGTCGGCATCGCCCGCGCCGACCGCATCTTCCGCGCCCGGGCGAGCGGCCTCGGCGCGCCGGTGGTCTATGTCGGCTCCAAGACCGGGCGCGACGGCATTCACGGCGCGGCGATGGCCTCGGCCGCGTTCGGCGAGGACACCGAGCACAAGCGCCCGACCGTCCAGGTCGGCGACCCGTTCACCGAGAAGCTGCTGCTGGAGGCGTGCCTTGAGCTGATGGCGACCGACGCCATCGTCGGCATCCAGGACATGGGCGCCGCCGGGCTGACCTCGTCGTCGGTCGAGATGGCGGCCAAGGGCGGCGCCGGGATCGAGCTCGACCTCGACGCAGTGCCGGTGCGCGAGGCCGGCATGAGTCCTTACGAGATCATGCTGTCGGAGAGCCAGGAGCGCATGCTGATGGTGCTCAGGCCCGGCGCCGAAGCGCGCGCGCGTGAGGTTTTCGACAAGTGGGAGCTCGACTTCGCGGTCATCGGGCGGGTCACCGGCAGCGGCCGGCTGGTGCTGCGCTGGCACGGCGAGATGGTCGCCGACATGCCGGTCGCGCCGCTTGCCGAAGGGGTGCGTGCCGAGCGCGCCTGGCAGGCGCCGCCGGCGCCGCCGCCGCTGCCCGCCCTGCCCCAGATCCGCGCCGGCGACGCGCTGCGCCAGCTCTTGTCCGGCCCCGACATCGGCTCGCGGCTGTGGATCTGGGACCAGTACGACCACACGGTGATGGCCGATACGGTCCAGGGCCCGGGCGGCGACGCCGCGGTGGTGCGCGTGCACGGCACAACCATGGGCCTTGCGCTGGCCGCCGACTGCACGCCCCGCTACTGCGCGGCCGACGCCGCGCTCGGCGCCGCCCAGGCGGTCGCCGAGACCTGGCGCAACCTGACCGCGGTCGGCGCCCGGCCGCTGGCGATCACCGACTGCCTCAACTTCGGCAATCCCGAGCGGCCCGAGGTGATGGGCGAGTTCGTGCATGCCCTCGACGGCATCGCCCGGGCCTGCCGCTCGCTCGACTTCCCGGTCGTCTCGGGCAACGTCTCGTTCTACAACGAGACCGAGGGACGCAACATCCCGCCCACCCCCCAGGTCGGGGGCGTCGGCCTGATCGACGACATCGCGCGCACCGCGCGCATCGCGCTGCCCGGCCCGGGACTCGCTTTGGTGCTGGTCGGCGAGACCCACGGCCATCTCGGCCAGTCCTTGTTCGCCCGCCTGCTGCTCGGCGCCGACCTCGGCCCGCCGCCGCCGGTCGAGCTCGAGGTCGAGCGGCGCAACGGCGACTTCGTGCGCGCGCTGATCGCGGCCGGGCGGGTTTCCTGCTGCCACGACCTGTCGGACGGCGGGCTCTACGTGGCGCTCGCCGAGATGGCGATCGCGGGCGGAGTCGGCGCCGACCTGGCCGG
>DASWHU010000290.1:0-6155 GCA_036398035.1 Alphaproteobacteria bacterium
CTGTGGACTATGCCCAGCTTGTCAAAATCTACGGGACAGCGCCCGAGGCCGCGCGTGGTCGTTACAGCCCGGCGGTATGCATCGGTGCCCGCAAGGAGAATATCGAGGGCAACCCCGATCCGGCCCGCGTGAGCACGTCGCATGTCGAGCGGCAGAACCTTACGATGCGGATGCAAATGCGGCGGTTTACGAGGCTGACCAATGCCTTCTCCAAGAAAATCGAAAACCACTGCCACGCGCTGGCGCTGTATTTCGTCTGGTACAATTTCTGCCGGCAGCACAAGGCGCACAGGCTAAGCCCGGCGATGGCCGCTGGCTTGGCCGATACCCTCCATGACATGGAGTGGATCGTCGGGCTGGTCGACGCCCGTGCCCCGAAGCCTGGGCCGCGCGGTCCCTACCGGAAGCAAAATTCAAACTGAGGCACTACCGATCGGCCGACTGGCTTGTCGCCTGCCGTGCCATTATTTTATACTTCAAACAAACCTACCGGAACCAGCGACATGCCCACCTCCCCGGGCACCGAGACCGGACCCGACGAGAACAAGATGGCGGCCGCCGGGCCCGCCGACCAGCGGGCGCTGAGCGGGCGCCACGGCGTGGTCACCGGCGGCGGCAAGGGCATCGGCGCTGCGGTCGCCGAGACCCTGGCCGGGCTCGGCGCGCGGGTCAGCGTGATCGGTCGCGAGCGAGCGCGCATCGACGAGCGCGTGGCGCGGATCGAGCACGCGTACGGCGTCGCGGCGTTCGCCGCGGCGTGCGACGTGACCGACGAGGCTGCGGTGGCGCACGCGCTCGCCGACTGCGCCGCCGCCCTCGGCCCTGCGACGATCCTGGTCAACAACGCCGGCGCGGCGCGGAGCGCGTCGTTCGCCAACACCGACCGCGCCGACTGGGAGGCGATGATTTCGGTCAACGCCACCGCCACCTTCCTGTGCACCCGGGCGGCGCTGCCGGCAATGCGCGAGGCCGGCTGGGGGCGAATCGTCAACATCGCCTCCACCGCCGGCATCAAGGGCTACCGCTACGTCACCGCCTACTCTGCGGCCAAGCACGCGGTGGTCGGGCTGACCCGCAGCCTCGCGCTCGAGCTTGCGGAGAGCGGCATCACGGTCAACGCCGTGTGCCCGGGCTACACCGACACCGACCTGCTGGCCGAATCGGTCCGGCGGATCGCCGCCACGACCGGCATGAGCGAGGCCGAGGCGCGGCGCAAGCTCGCCGCGAACAATCCGATGGGCCGGCTGATGCAGCCGGCCGAGGTGGCGAACGCGGTCGGCTGGCTGTGCCTGCCGGCCTCGGCCGGGATCACCGGCCAGACGATCGTGGTCGCGGGCGGCGAGGTGTCGTGATGGACCACGCCCCGGGCACCGTAACCGCGCTCGCCCGCACCGAGTCGCCGGCGCACGACCTGCGCCTGTGGTTGCGGCTGTTCGCCTGCGCCGGCATGATCGAGCAGCGCGTGCGCCGGGGCCTGCGCGAGACCTTCGATACCACCCTGCCCCGCTTCGACGTCCTGGCGCAGCTCGATCGCGCCGGCGAGGCGCTGACCATGGGCGAGCTGTCGCGGCGGCTGATGGTGAGCAACGGCAACGTCACCGGCCTGGTCGGCCGGCTGGTCGACGAGGGGCTGGTCGAGCGGCGGGCCAGCGCCAGCGACCGCAGGGCGCAGCTGGTGCGGCTGACCGCCGCCGGGCGGCGCGCGTTCCGCGCCATGACTCCGGTGCACGCGCGCTGGATCGCCGACGCGCTCGCCGGCCTGGAGGCGGGCGACAAGCGCCGGCTGCTCGCGCTGCTCGAGTCGCTCCGCGTCTCGCTCGCCGGGCAAAAGGCCCGCCCATGACCCCGTCCGCGCTACGCCCGATCTCGGCCCGCGAGCTTGCGCCCAGGCACTTCCGCCTGGCCGTCGCCGACAAGGTGGCGACCGTCACCCTCGACCGGCCCGAGCGCAAGAACCCGCTCACCTTCGACAGCTACGCCGAGCTCGGCGAGACCTTCCGCGCGTTCGCCCACGCCGACGACGTGCGCGCGGTCGTGGTTACCGGCGCGGGCGGCAACTTCTCGTCCGGCGGCGACGTCCACGACATCATCGGCCCGCTGGTCGGCAGCTCGATGCCCGAGCTGCTCGCCTTCACCCGCATGACCGGCGAGCTGATGAACGCAGTGATCGCGGCGCCGCAAGTGGTGGTCGCCGCCATCGACGGCGTCTGCGCCGGCGCCGGCGCGTGCCTGGCGATGGCCTGCGACCTGCGAGTCGGCACGGCCGACAGCAAGGTCGGGTTCCTGTTCACGCGCGTCGGCCTCGCCGGCTGCGACATGGGCGCGTGCGCCCTGCTGCCGCGGATCATCGGCCACGGCCGCGCCGCCGAGCTGCTCTACAGCGGGCGCATGATGGGCGGCGCGGAAGCGCACGCCTGCGGCTTCTACAACCGGCTGTGCGACGCGGGCCGGCTCGCCGAGGAGGCGCAGGCGATCGCCCGCGAGCTTGCCGACGGGCCGGCCTTCGCCCACGCCATGACCAAGCGCATGCTCGCCCAGGAATGGTCGATGGCGATTCCCCAGGCGATCGAGGCGGAGGCGCAGGCGCAGGCGATCTGCATGCAGACCGACGACTTCCGGCGCGCCTACGAGGCGTTCGTCGCCAGGCGCAAGCCCGTCTTCGAGGGCGACTGATGGCCGACCGCTCATTTCTCGACTGGCCGTTCCTCGAACCCGCGCACCGTGCGCTGGCCGAGTCGCTGGAGGTGTGGGCGGCGGAGGCGCTGGCAACGCCGCGCGGCCACGATGATCTGGACGGCGCGTGCCGGACGCTGGTTTCCGATCTCGCCGCCGGCGGCTGGCTCGAGCTGTGCGTGCCGGCGAGCCACGGCGGCCGCCACCAGCGGCTCGACGTGCGCAGCCTGTGTATTGCGCGCGAGACGCTCGCCCGCCACGATGCGCTCGCCGACTTTTGCTTCGCCATGCAAGGATTGGGCAGCGCGCCGATCAGCCTGTTCGGTGACGCGCCGCTCAAGGACCGGATCCTCCCCGAGGTGCGCGCGGGCACGCGCATCGCCGCGTTTGCGCTGAGCGAGCCCGACGCCGGCTCCGACGTCGCCGCGCTGGCGACCCGCGCGCGCCGCGACGGCGAGGACTATGTGCTCGACGGCCGCAAGACGTTCATCTCCAACGGCGGCATCGCCGGGCATTACGTCGTGTTCGCGCGCACCGGCGAGGCGCCGGGCGCAAACGGCCTGAGCGCGTTCGTGGTCGAGGCCGACACGCCCGGCCTGGCCGTCGCCGAGCGCATCCAGCTGATCGCGCCGCATCCGCTCGCCACCCTCGCCTTCGACGGCTGCCGGGTGCCGGCCGGAAACATGCTCGGCGCGCCCGGAGACGGCTTCAAGGTGGCGATGGCGACCCTCGACATCTTCCGCCCGACCGTTGCCGCCGCCGCGCTCGGCTTCGCCCGCCGCGCGCTCGATGCGGCGCTTGGGCGGGCGCAGACGCGCTCAGCCTTCGGCCGGCCGATCGCCGAGCACCAGCTGATCCAGGCCAAGATCGCCGACATGGCGTGCGCGGTCGACGCCGCCGCGCTGCTCGTCTACCGGGCGGCGTGGGCGGCCGACCGGGGCGGGGCGCGCATCGCGCGCGAGGCGGCGATGGCCAAGTTGTTCGCGACCGAGGCGGCGCAGAGCGTGGTCGACCACGCGGTGCAGATCTTCGGCGGCCTCGGCGTGGTCGCCGGCAGCGTGCCCGAGCGGCTCTATCGCGAGGTGCGCGCACTGAGGATCTACGAAGGCACCAGCGAGATCCAGCGGCTGATCGTGGCCAACGAGACGCTCAAGGCCGCGCACCACCGACAGGGAGTGTCCCGCCATGGCACAGCGTAAGCGCGTGCGCGGCTGGCGGCCGCAGGGGCCGTCGGGCCACGTCGACAGCTTCACCCGCGACCGCCTGCCGCCGCCCGAGCTGCAGGCGCCGGTCGACTACTCGGCGCTGCCGGCGCTCGCCGCCTACCCCGACCGGATCAACGCCGCCGATGTGCTGCTGGGTGCGCGGGTGCGCGCGGGCGACGGCGGGCGCACCGCGGTCCTGTTCGCCGGCCGCGCCTGGAGCTATGCCGAGCTCGACGCGGTGAGCGCGCGCATCGCGCACGTGCTGGTCGACGACCTGGGGCTGGTTCCGGGCAACCGCGTGCTGCTGCGCGCGGCCAACAACCTGATGATGGCGGCATGCTGGCTCGCGGTGCTGCGGGCGGGCGGCGTGTGCGTCGCGACCATGCCGCTGTTGCGCGCGCGCGAGCTCACCTACATCGCGACCAAGGCCGAGATTCGCCACGCGCTGTGCGACGTGGCGCTCGCGGCCGAGCTCGAGCAGACCCGGGCCAAGGTGCCGGCGCTCGACCGGGTGTCGTACTTCACCGCCACCGGCGACGGCGGCGCGGGCGACGCCGACCTCGACCGGCGCCTCGCCGCCAAGGACACGCGCTTCGCCGCCGCCGACACCGCCGCCGACGACGTCGCGATCATCGCCTTCACCTCCGGCACCACCGGCCAGCCCAAGGGCTGCATGCACTTCCACCGCGATATCCTGGCGATGTGCGACTGCTTCCCGCCGCACGTGTTCCGGTCGAGCCGCGACGACATCGTCACCGGCTCGCCGCCGCTCGCGTTTGCCTTCGGGCTCGGCGGGCTGCTGTGCTTCCCGATGCGCGTCGGCGCGGCGGCGGCGCTGGTCGACAAGCCCTCGCCCGAGGCGCTGCTCGATGCGATCGCGCGCTATCGCTGCACCGCGCTCTATACCGCGCCCACCGCCTACCGCGCGCTCACCGGCCAGGTCGGCGGCCACGACATCTCGAGCCTGAGGAAATGCGTCTCCGCCGGCGAGACGCTGCCGGCGCCCACCTGGCACGCCTGGCACGAGGCGACCGGGCTCAAGATCATCGACGGCATCGGCACCACCGAGATGCTGCACATCTTCATCTCGAGCCCGCAGGAGGAGGCGGTGCCCGGCGCGACCGGGCGGGTGGTGCCGGGCTACCAGGCCTGCGTGCTCGCAGACGACGGCGCGCCGGCGGCGGCGGGCGCGATCGGCAGGCTCGCCGTGCGCGGGCCCACGGGATGCCGCTACCTCGACGATGTCGAGCGCCAGAAGGGCTACGTGGAGGGCGGCTGGAACATCACCGGCGACGTCTACCGCCAGGATGAGGACGGCTACTTCTGGTACCAGGCCCGCGCCGACGACATGATCATCTCGGCCGGCTACAACATCGCCGGGCCCGAGGTCGAGGCGGCGCTGCTCGAGCACGCCGACGTGCTCGAATGCGGCGTCGTCGGCGAGCCGGACGAGAAGCGCGGCCAGATCGTCGCCGCCCATGTCGTGTTGCGCGCCGGCGTGCCGCGGACCGCGGACACGGCCAAGGCGTTGCAGGACTTCGTCAAGCAACAGATCGCACCCTACAAGTACCCGCGCAGGGTGGTGTTCGCCGATGCGCTGCCGCGTACCGAGACCGGCAAGCTGCAGCGCTTCAAGCTGAGCCGGGGCTAGGCGATGACCGACCTTGGTCGCGGCCACCCCCCTCTCCCAGCTCCGGGTAACGCGCGACGGGCGCCGTGCCAACCCTGCGCAACCCTCTCCCCCCGCGTCGCGGGGGGAGATGGAAGGGTGAGGGGGGCGGCGGTGATCAGCCGAGACAGAGGCGTGCGCACAAAATGAAGGTCAGCGTCATCGGCGGCGGCCCGGGCGGGCTGTACTTCGCGCTGCTGCTGAAGAAGGCGCGGCGCGCCGCCGAGGTCACCGTCTACGAGCGCAACCGCCCCGACGACACCTTCGGCTTCGGGGTGGTGTTCTCGGACGCCACCTTGGATACCTTCGCCGCCGCGGATGCGCCGAGCCACCGCGAGATCACCGAGAGCTTCGCCCACTGGGACGACATCGACATCCACGTAAAGGACGAGCTCATTACCTCGTCCGGTCACGGCTTCAGCGGCTTGTCGCGCAAGAAGCTTATGCAGATCTTGCAGCGCCGCGCTGCCGCGCTCGGCGTGCGCCTGCGCTTCGAGCGGGAGGTGCCCGACCCCTCGCGGCTCGCCGGATCGGACCTGATTGTCGCCGCCGACGGCATCAACAGCGCGGTGCGCGAGCAGTACGCCGACCACTTCCAGCCGCGCATC
>DASWHU010000291.1:0-6959 GCA_036398035.1 Alphaproteobacteria bacterium
GTTCTGGGTGATCACCACGCGCGCCTTGCCCGCGGCGATCAGCTCCGCCACCGCGCGATGGCCGCGGTTGGGCTCGGCGCCCTCGATCAGCGGGTCGACCGCGAACTTGCGCTGCCAGTACTCGCGCCGCGCCGGCTCCGAGGCGACGAACTCGCGGAAGTCGATCGGGCGGTAGCGCGACCAGATTCCGCCCGGGCTGCGGAAGTCCGGGATCCCCGACTCGGTCGAGATGCCGGCGCCGGTGAACACCACGATCCGCTCCGCGGCGTCGATCAGGGCGGCGAGTCGGGCAAGCTCCGCCATTGCCCCGGGGCTCAGAGCCCTAAAATCTTTTGCCTCACCCTTCGAGACGCGCCCGTCGGGCGCTCCTCAGGGTGAGGTAAAAGATTGATTCTCAAAACCCCCTCGTCCTGAGGAGCGAGCGGCCCGTCCTCCGCAGCAGCGGCAGCGCCGCTGCCGCTGCGGAGGGTGGAAGCGAGCGTCTCGAAGGGCGACAGCCGATTCATTCGCAGCCTTTCAGTGCAGCGTCGCCCGGGTCGCCGACTCGGGCAGCTCCTCGCCCATGCAGCGCTGGTAGTACTCGGCGACGACCGCGCGCTCGGTCTCGTCGCACTTGTTGAGGAAGGTGACGCGGAAGCCGAAGCCGAGGTCGTCGAAGATGGCGGCGTTCTCGGCCCAGGTGATCACCGTCCTCGGCGACATCACGGTCGAGATGTCGCCGTTGATGAAGCCGGCGCGGGTCAGGTTGGCAAGCTCGACCATCGCCGCCGCCCGATGCCGCCCCTCCGCGCTGTCGAGCGCCGGCACCTTGGCCAGCACGATGTCGATCTCCTTCTCCGGCGCCAGATAGTTTAGCGTGGCAACGATGTTCCAGCGATCCATCTGTCCCTGGTTGATCTGCTGGGTGCCGTGATACAGGCCCGTGGTGTCGCCGAGCCCGACCGTGTTGGTGGTCGAGAACAGGCGGAACGCCGGATGCGGGCGGATGATCCGGTTCTGGTCGAGCAGGGTCAGCTTGCCCTCGACCTCTAGCACGCGCTGGATCACGAACATCACGTCCGGCCGGCCGGCATCGTACTCGTCGAACACCAGCGCGGTCGGCGACTGCAGCGCCCAGGGCAGCAGGCCCTCGCGGAACTCGGTCACTTGCTGGCCGTCGCGCAGCACGATCGCGTCCTTGCCCACCAGGTCGATGCGGCTGATGTGGCTGTCGAGGTTGATGCGGATGCACGGCCAGTTGAGCCGCGCCGCCACCTGCTCGATATGGGTCGACTTGCCGGTGCCGTGATAGCCCTGGATCATCACCCGCCGGTTGTGGGCGAAGCCGGCGAGGATGGCGAGCGTGGTGTCGCGGTCGAAGCGATAGGCGTCGTCGAAGTCGGGGACGTGCTCGGCCGCGTCCGAGAACGCCGGCACCACCATGCTGGAGTCGATGCCGAACACCTGGCGCACCGAGATCTCGATGTCCGGCAGTCGGTCCGCATCGTGGGCCGCCGAGGGGGCGGCGGCGGGCGTGGCCATGGGCTGTGTCGTCCTGTCTGGTGTCGGCCTCGGGCGGAAGGCTCAGCGCGCGCCGTCAGGCGATCTCGCAGCTGCGCAGAAAGGTGTACGCCTTGTTGATCGATTTCAACCGTTCCTCCGACTTCTTGCAACCGCCGTTGGCGTCGGGATGGTGGCGTTTCACCAGCTCCTTGTAGCGGGCCTTCACCTCCGCCTGGGTCACCGTGTGGTCGAGGCCGAGCTCGGCCAGCGCCTGATCGCGCGGCGTGTTGGGCCGCGGCGGCTCGGCCTCGATGCCGCCGTCGCCGAGCAGGCCGAAGGGATCGTGAAAGCGCGGCATCTCGCCCGGCCCGGCGTCGGGGCGCGTGCCGAACGGCCAGGTCGGACGATGCCAGACCGCGTCGCGCCGCCGCACCTCCTCGATCGCGGAGGCATCCATGCCGGCGAAGAAGTCCCACTCCTTGTTGTACTGGCGGACGTGGTCGAGGCAGAACCAGACGTAGTCCCTGAGCGCACTCGGCGCACGCGGCGCGCGATAGTCGCCGGCCTGTTCGCATCCCGGCCATGCGCAGCCGCGCACCAACACCACCGCCTCGCTGCCTGCGGTCCACCGGCGCCAACTGCCCCACACGGTTGAACGCGTCGTCTCCATGCCTCAAATATGACGGCGATAGGGCCGCAGCACAAGTCGGCCCGCGGGTTTTCACCGACCGACGCGACCGCCATGTCGATACGGGATGCAATCGAACGCAAGCTCAAGGCAGCGCTTCTGCCCGAGCGTCTGGACATCGTCGACGAGTCTCGCCTGCACGCCGGACATGCCGGTGCGCGCGCCGGCGGCGACAGTCATTTCCGGGTGTATATCGTCGCGCGCGCCTTCGCCGGCAAGACGCGGATCGAGCGCCAGCGCCTGGTCAACACTCTGCTCGCCGACGAGTTCGCCGCCGGGCTGCACGCGCTCGCGCTGACCACGCTGAC
This sequence comes from Alphaproteobacteria bacterium, assembly GCA_036398035.1. Classification (GTDB taxonomy): domain Bacteria; phylum Pseudomonadota; class Alphaproteobacteria; order UBA7887; family UBA7887; genus DASWHU01. The sequence goes on from DASWHU010000291.1 coordinate 2,479, forward strand.
GCCGGAGGAAGCGGGCGCCCGCTGAGCTCAGTCGCCCGCGGCGCGCGGCTTGGACGGCGCGTAGTCGGGATAGAGCTCGGCCATCACCGGGCCGTCGCTGCGCCAGGCGTGGCAGCTGTCGACCAGGCGCCGCGGCGGCTCGCTCTGCGCCGGCACCCCGCGCCTCTCGGCCTCGCTCGCGCGCAGCGGCCAGATGGTCTGGTAGGCCGCGGTCGCCATCCGCCCCAAGAGCTCGGTCAGATGGGTGCAGCCGCGGCTGCCGCCGACCAGCCGGCGCACGGTGCGCGACCAGCCTTCGCCGACGCGCTCGCCGGCCAGCACCTCGAGCCTGGGCGCGACCTCGGGACAGATCTCGAACGGCGAGGCCTCGGTGGTCGCGGCGACCGCGCGGATCACCATGTCGTCGTCGATGGTCAGCCGGATGCGCATGTCATGCACCGGCTCGCCCGGGGCCAGCTCGCCGCGCCAGCGGTTGCTGAAGGCGTAGGTCTTGGTGTCGGTCAGGCGGCCGTCGATGTCCCATAGCCCGTCGGCGCGGCGAAAGCCCGTGCATTCGATGGTGCGGGTATGGATGTGCTCGCGCGGCGCGGGCTCGGGAAGCGGCATGTGGGGGTCTCCGTTGGCGCGGGCCGGCGGCGCGGCCGGCGCGGTCACCGTCCTGCGGTCAAATAGAGGCTCGGCGCGCGCCCCGCAAGGGCGCGATGGCGTTCAGGCGCGCTCGGCGCTCCGCTCGCGGCCCTGCGCGCGCAGGCGCAACGAGGTGATGCGGCTGCGGTCGCGGCCCAGCACCTCCCACTCGAAGCCGTGGAAGGCGAACTTCTGGCCGACCTCGGGGATGTATTCGGCCTCGTGCACCACCAGCCCGGCCACGGTCGCCGCCTCCTCGTCGGGCAGCCGGCAGTCGAGCGCGCGGTTGAGGTCGCGGATGGTCACCCCGCCGTCGACCACGATGCTGCCGTCGGCTTGGCGGCGCACGCCGCTGGTCGGCATGTCGTACTCGTCGCGGATCTCGCCGACGATCTCCTCGATGATGTCCTCGAGCGTGACCAGTCCTTGCAGCGTGCCGTACTCGTCGACCACCAGCGCGAAATGCTCGTGGCGGCCGCGGAACGCGGCGAGCTGCTCGGCGAGGCTGGTGGTGTCGGGCACGAACCACGGCTCGTTGGCGACCTCGGCGATGTCCATCCGGTCGACCTCGCCGGCGTGCTGCTGGACCGCGCGCAACAGGCTTTTGGCGTGCAGCACGCCGACGATGTTGTCGGGGTTGTCGCGCCACGTCGGCACCCGGGTGTGGGGGCTCGACAGCACCTCGTCCACGATCTTGGACACCGGCTGGCCCGCGTCGACCGTGACCATGTTGCGCCGGTGGGTCATGATCTCGCCGACCTCGACCTCGGACAGGTCGAGGATGCTGCGCAGCATGTCGCGGTAATGCTTGCGCACCCGGCCCTCGCGGGCGTGCAGGTCGAACACGCCGCGCAGCTCGTCGGCGGTCGACAACAGGCGCCGGTCGGCGCGCTCGGTGCCGGCCAGGCGCAGGATCGCGCCGACCAGCGCCTGCACCGCCCGGGTCAGCGGTGCCAGCACCACCACCACGACGCGCAAGGTCGGCGCTACCGCCAGCGCCACCTGGTCGGCGCGGCGGATGGCCAAGGTCTTGGGCAGCACCTCGGCGAACACGAATATCAACAGCGTCATGACCACGGTCGCGTAGACCACCGCGCCCTCGCCGACCAGGGTGATGAACAGGCTGGTGGCGAGCGCGGAGGCGAGGATGTTGACCGCGTTGTTGCCGAACAGCACCGCCCCGATCAGCTGCTCGCGGCGCTCGATCAGGCGCGCGACCAGGCGCGCGCGCCGGTCACCGCGCTCGGCCAAATGATGCATGCGCGAGCGCGACGCGGCGGTGACCGCGGTCTCGGAGCCGGAGAAGAACGCCGACATCAGCAGCAGCAGCAGGATCGCCGCCAGGGTCAGCAGCAGCGGCGCGCTCATGTCGCGACCGAATCCGGCGCGCCACGCCCGCTGGCGTCAGGCGGCGAGAGCATCTTCAAGCACCGGAAGGATCTGCTCGTCGGTGGCATCGCGGTAGAGGAAGGCGCGGCCGATGCCGCGGGCGAGCACCAGCACCGCGCGCCCGCCGCGCACTTTCTTGTCGTGTTTCATGTGCGCGATCAGGTCGCCCGCCTGCCAGGCGCGGCCCTCGATGCGCGGCGGCGCCACCGGCAAGCCGGCGGCGGCGAGATGGGCGCGCACGCGCGCAAGGTCCTCGCGCGGGCAGAAGCCGAGGCGATGCGACAGGTCGAACGCCATGACCATGCCGATCGCCACCGCCTCGCCGTGCAGCAACAGCCCGCCGTAGCCGCTTTCGACCTCGAGCGCGTGGGCGAAGGTGTGGCCCAGGTTGAGCAGCGCGCGCCGCTCGCCCTCGTGCTCGTCCGCCGCCACCACGGCGGCCTTGGCGCGGCAGCAGACGGCGATCGCATGGGCGCGCGCGGCCGCGACCCGGTCGGGCGCGCCCTCGCCGAGCACCGCGGCGCCGTTCGCGGCCAGCCAGTCGAACAGCGGCGCATCGTCGATCAGCGCGTACTTGACCACCTCCGCATAGCCGGCGCAAAGCTCGCGTCGGGGCAGGCTGTCGAGCACCGCCGTGTCGGCCAGCACCAGGCGGGGCTGGTGGAAGCTGCCGACCAGGTTCTTGCCGTGCCGGGTGTTGATGCCGGTCTTGCCGCCGACCGAGCTGTCGACCTGGGCGAGCAGGGTGGTCGGCACCTGCACCACCGCCACCCCGCGCAGCAGGATGCTGGCGGCGAAGCCGGCAAGGTCGCCGATCACGCCGCCGCCCAAGGCGATCACGGTGACGTCGCGCTCGGGGCGCGCCGCCAGCATGTCGTCGAGCAGCGATTCGAGCCCGGCGAAGCTCTTGGCGTGCTCGCCCGCAGCCAGCACGAAGCGGTCGCTGGCGATGCCGGCGCGATGCAGGCTCTGCTCGAGTGCCGGCAGGTACCTCTCGGCCACCGCCCGGTCGGTCACGATCAGCGCCCGCCGTCCCGCCATCACCTCGCTCGCCCGGCGCCCGGCCTCGGCCAGCAGCCCGGCGCCGATGACGATGTCGTAGCTGCGTGCCGCCAGCTTCACCCGGACCGTGGTCGTGGTGCCCTCGCTCATCGTTCAGCCGCGCCCTCCGCCGCGATCCGCGCCTTGAGCGCGACCACGATCTTGTCGACCATCGCGTCGTGGGGCACGTCGCCGCTTTCCACCGTCACGTCCGCCTCGGCATAGACCGGATAGCGCTCCTCGATCAGCCGTTCCAGCACCTCGCGCGGTTCGTCGCGGCGCAGCAGCGGGCGCGTGCTGCGGCGGGCGACGCGGTGATAGAGCACGTCGAGATCGGCCTTGAGCCAGACCGAGATCGCGCGCTCGGCGATCAGCGCCCGCGTGTCGGGGTCCATGAACGCGCCGCCGCCGGTCGCCAGCACGAGCCCGCGGTGCTCGAGCAGGCGGGCGATCACCCGCCGCTCGCCCTCGCGGAAATGGGCCTCGCCATGGGCCTCGAACATATTGCTGATCGACATGCCGGCGGCGGCCTCGATCTCGTTGTCGGCGTCGACGAAGCGCAGGCCCAGGCGGTCGGCGAGGCGCCGCCCGACGGTGGTCTTGCCGGCGCCCATCAGGCCGACCAGCACGATGATACGGTCCTGCACCGGTATCCGACAGTCGCCGGTCACCGTATGCCGGCCGTCGCCCAGCCGGCGCGCGCGCCGCACATGCGCCTTGCGCCGGTCATGCGCGCCGCATGCCGCAATCGGGCCTTGACGGGATAGCGGCGGCGGCACAACGCGGTGGCCATCTATTGTGCAAGCGAGTCCGAGTCCGTATACCAATGGTCGGATACGGCGAGCCGCGTCATCGGCGCGGCGTCGCCCGGTCCGCGCCTGACGCGCATCGGATCGAGCCGCGGGCGAACGGGTCGGTATATCCGCTCATTGGTGGTTGACTTGGCCACTCCGGAACGGGCGTGACTATAGCACAGCCGAATCACACTGTCCCAAAAGCGTCGGCCGGGTAAGCGGATGCGCTTCATCACCCGGCTGTTCGTGCTGTTGGTCCTGGTCGCCGTCATCGGCGGCGCCGTGTTTCTGGCCACCTGGGACATACCGCCGCCGACCGCGACCACGACCACGGACATTCCCGATGATCGCTTTCCGCGCTGAGCGCGTGGCGGTGCTGGCGGCGGCACTGGCGCTGGCGAGCGTGTCCGCCCGCGCCCAGGACGAGGGCGCGCCGCTGCGCCTGGTGCCGCTGCCGGGCCCGGCGCCCGAGGCCCAGCCGCTCGCCGCGCCCGAGGAGGCGGGGCCCGCCCAGCCGGCACCGGCGGCGGGCGAGCCCGAGATCTCGATCGGCCGCCTGGAGGAGGTCGGCGTCGACGCCTTCGGCCTGCTCGCGCCGGGCGACGGTGGGCTCGGGCCCGAGCTGTGGCA